>DDEX01000014.1 GCA_002336845.1 Rhodobacteraceae bacterium UBA1943 | reverse complement strand
CCGGGCCGCTTCACCCAGCCCAAGGTCCGCGCCTTCATCGACTTTCTGGCGCGCCGGTTCCTGGACAAGGGCCCCGACAACTGGTGAGCGGTGCTATTGCGAGGTTGCAGGGGTCGAGGTCGTAATGACCTCGACCCTTCTGTTTTGGCGGCGGCCATCTTCGGTGGCGTTGCTGGCGCGCGGCGCCAGAAAGCCCGCCCCATCCGCCGAGACCTGGGAGGGATCGACGGCCAATACTGAAATCAATCGTTGTCGCACGCTTTCGGCCCGCGCCTTTGACAGGCGCAGGTTGGCTGCCTGAGTACCAGAGGCGTCGGTATGGCCGACCAGCAACGCCTTGCGGGCCGGATCGGCGCGCAGCCAGTCGGCCAAGGCAACCAGTGCCGGATATTCGCCGTCGGCCAGATCGGCTGAACCAGGCGGGAAAACCAGTCCATCCAGCACCGCAGGCTGACCAGAGGCGAGCTTGCCTTCCGTATCGGAGGGCGCTGCGGTTGGTGCAAGGGCAGCAACGGGTGGTGCGACCGCCAATTGCTGCGGCGATTTGGTCGAGGTGGTCAATGAATCCGGCGCCGGGACGTCCGGGCCGATGCGTGTCACCTGAACAAAGCCGTCATGGGCCGACCGGCTGACCAGCAGCGCCACATAGACCGGGCCTGAAGCCCCCGCACGCTCGGCAGCGAAATAGCGGAAATCCCCCAGATCGACGTGCATATCGGGTTCGGCCAGCACGTCGTTGGCATAACGGAAATCATAACCGCCGCAACCCTCGTTCTGGCATTCGAACAGGGTGGTAAAGCCTTGGTCCAGAAGCTGTTTGCGCAAGGGGGCAAGAATTTCCAGCGTGCCCAGCCCTTCGGCGCCAAGGCGCCACGCCGTCTGATCCACCGCACCTTCGACGGCGCGCACCTGCAAGGCTCCATCGCGGAACGGGCCGATGGCAAGGTCATAGGTCGTCATAGGCTGGGACTGGCTGGCGGTGACTTCGGCAGCGGCCGGAAAGGTCAGCGGGGTCTCGACAGCATAAACCGGACAAGCGGCAAGCACCGCGAGGGTCGCCGCGCAAAGCGGCTGCAATCTGGGTCTTGTGGCTTTCACCAGTTCTGGCCTCTCACGGGCTCATTTCTGTCGATAGTGATAGTTTCCCACAACCTGCATTCCGGCGGAAGCATAAAGGGCACGGGCCGGGGCGTTGGCGGTGGTGACCACCAGCGAAAGGGTGTTGGCCCCTTGCTGTTGCGCCCAAAGGGCCGCCGCCCGCAGGATATTGTGCGCGGAACCCTGCCGACGGAACACGGGCGAGACCTCCAGGGCGTGCAGCATGGCCATGTCGCCATCGCAGGCAACAAAGGCGATGCCAGCGGCCCTGTCGCCCGTACGGCCAAGGATGGCGGCTTTCGGCCCCTGAACACGTTCCATCACCGCCACGCGCGCCGGGCCGATGCCCCCTTCGGCCCACAGGTCGCGTGCGATCTGCATTGGGGGCCAGTGCGGAAATGTGGTCATCCATTTGGGCGATATACCGACCAGTTCGGCCACCGGCGCGGCATAGGCCAGAACCGGATCGATCAAATCATAGTGGCGCGCAGCCAGCGCGGCATCCAGCATCTGATCCTGCGGACCAATCAGGAACAGCGGGCGCGCCATCTCTGCCTCGGCGGGATCAAGGTCGGCTGTGTTCCAGTCGCCCACAACGCTGGCCGCCGAAACGCGTTTGCCGCCGCCTTCCCCGTCGCGCAGCGTAAAAGGACCGACGGGCCAGCGGCGGGCAGGGGGCCATGTCGCCTCCATCGCGGCGAAAAGTCGGTCTGGTGTCATCCGAACAGCTCCATCAGCCGCTTCATCGCCTCGGCCAGACGGGCCGCATCGGTGCCGCGGATCACCAGATTGGTGCCATAGGCGCCGTTTTGGATGAAGGGGTAGGACCCCATCGACAGATCGGGGAAGTCGGCGGCCAGTGCGCCGAATGCGTCGGCGATCTCGCCCTCGCCCCGGTCCACCCGCAGGGATTGAGACAGCAAGGGGGCACCGCCGGTCAGATGTGGCAGAACACTGGCGACCATTGCCTGAAAGATGTTCGGCACCCCGGCCATGACATGCACATTGCCAAGGGTAAAGCCCGGCGCGGTCGAAATCGGGTTGTCGATCAGCGTCGCACCCTCGGGGATGCGGGCCATGCGCTGGCGGGCTGCGTTGAACTCCAGCCCCGCACGGTCATAATGGGCCTGAAGCAACGCCATCGCATCGGCGCGATGGCCGATTGGGGCGCCAAAGGCGGCGGCGATGGAATCCGCGGTAATATCGTCATGCGTCGGGCCGATCCCGCCGCTGGTGAACAGGTGATCAACCTGCGCCCGCAACGCATTTACCGCCGCGACGATGGCTGCGTGATCGTCGGCCACCACCCGCACTTCGACCAGGCGAATGCCGATGCGCGTCAGCTCGCCCGCCAGATAGTGCATGTTGGAATCGCGGGTGCGCCCCGACAGGATTTCATCGCCGATGACCAGCATCGCCGCCGTGGGATTCGGCATTGTCGCCTCCGTTCTTTCAGTTCGTATAGGCGTGACCTGCCGCCCACTGGTCAAGCCCCGCCCGATCCCCTATCTAGACCGTGATCTCAGGATAAAAGCGATGAGGACGACCTTGGAAGAGACTCGTGGCCGCGTGACCCGTGACGGAATTCGCATTTATGAGGGTGCGGATTTCGCAGGTATGCGCGTGGCGGGACAGGTTGTCGCCGAGATCCTCGACCTTGTGGCGCCCATGGTGAAGCCGGGCGCGACGACGGGCGCGATTGACGATTTCATCCGAGCCGAGGTTGAACGGCGCGGCGTGGTGTCGGCCACCATTGGCTACAAGGGCTATCAGCACGCCTCTTGTATCAGTGTCAATCAGGTGGTTTGCCACGGGATTCCGGGCGCCAAGATTCCGGGCCGGTCGAGCGACGTGATCCAGGATGGCGACATCCTGAATGTCGATGTAACGGTGATCGTTGATGGCTGGTTCGGCGATTCCAGCCGGATGTATGTGGCGGGAAATGTTAAGCCGTGGCGGATGCGGCTGATCGAGGTCACACATGAGGCGCTGATGCGCGGCATCGCGACGGTCAAGCCCGGCAACACCTTTGGTGACATCGGCCATGCGATCCAGACCCATGTCGAGGCTGCGCGCCTGTCGGTGGTGCGCGACTTCTGCGGTCATGGCCTGGGCCGCGTGTTTCATGCGCCGCCCAATGTGCTGCACTATGGCCGCCCGGGTTCGGGGGCGGTTCTTGAAGAAGGCATGTTTTTCACCATCGAACCGATGGTGAACCTTGGCCGCCCCGAGACGAAGGTGCTGAAAGACGACTGGACCGCCGTGACCCGCGATGGCCGCGACAGCGCGCAATATGAGCATTCGGTCGGCGTGACCGCGACGGGCTGCGAGATTTTCACCACCTCGCCCGCAGGCAAGTTCTTCAAGACCTGGGAATGAGGCGGTGCGTGGAGACCACGCACCCTACCAGAGGATGACCCGTAGGGTGCGTGATCTCACGCACCATCATCTGGCCTCGTCCGGCGCACGCAGGATGGTGACCAGCGTGTCGCCATACTTGCGCTGATCCAGCATCTCGAACCCGTCCGGCAGAACGGGCGCGGTGCCTTCCTCCCAGACAACCAAGGCGCCGGGGGCCAGCCAGGCGTTTTCAACACAACTGACCAGCGCCGCCTCGCCCAGCCCCTTGCCGTAGGGCGGGTCAAGGAACACCAGCCCATAGCCCGCTCCCCGGTTCGGCCCCATCCTCGTCGCGTCGCGGCGCCAGACATCGGTGACACCCATCGCCTTCATCAGCTCGATATTCCGCCGCAACAGGGCGCGGGATGTGGCACCGTCATCGACAAAGGCCACACGGGCCGCGCCGCGCGACAGCGCCTCCAGCCCCAGCGCGCCGGTGCCTGCAAACAGGTCCAGCACCCGTGTGCCGGTGATGGGGTCGCCATATCCGCCGTTGATCAGCAGGTTGAAGATTGCCTCGCGCACCCGGTCCGAAGTGGGGCGCAGGTGGGCCGCAGGATCACCCTCGCCCACCTCGGCCAGCTTCAGCCCACGCCGCGTGCCGCCGATGATCCTCATGGCGGTGCCGCATGGGCGCTTCCCTCCCCCTGACAGGGGGAGGGGCAGGGGAGGGGGCAGAGGCGGCGGTCACTCATCCCTTGAGCAGGGCCTTGAGGTCGGTCGCCGGGTCGGCAATCCGTGCCGGATCGGGCGTCTTGCCGCTTTCGATCAGTCGCTTGCCCACCATATAGGCCCGGCTGTCGTTCATTGCATCGACTGCCAGCAGCCGGTCGCCCTGATAATACCAGTAGCTGACCGCCTCACCCTCGGCGGCACGGGTCACAACCCGGTCATAGCCGGTGTTCAGGCCAGCGATCTGCAACTTGCAATCATACTGGTCCGACCAGAACCACGGCTTCGCCTCATAGGTCTTGCCTGCGCCCAGGATGTTTTCAGCGACCAACTCGCCCTGATCAATCGCATTGCCCACCGATTCCAGCCGGATGCGGCCGCCGTTGTGGGGAAAGCTGGCGCAGTCGCCCGCCGCCCAGACATGGGGTGCGCTGGTCTGGCCCTGTTCATCGGTGCGGATGCCGTTTTCGATGGCAATCCCTGCCGCCTCTGCCAGTTCTGCGCCCGGCGTGATGCCCACGCCCGCGATGACGAAATCGGCGGGCAGCTCGCGCCCGTCTTTCAGGCGCACGCCCGTCACGCGGCCTTCGCCCAAGAGCCGATCAAGACCCGTTTCTTCAAGGATCACGGCCCCCGCATTTCCATGCAGCTTGCGGAAATAGGCCGAGGTTTCGGGTGCCGCGACCCGTTGCAGGATGCGTGGCGCCATTTCGATCACGGTGACGTTCAGGCCCAGCTTGCGCGCAACCGCGGCCGCCTCCAGCCCGATATAGCCGCCACCTACGACGACCAGATTGCGGCCCGGCTGGAACTCGGCCCGCATCGCATCCACATCGGCCAAGGTGCGCACGGTGTAAACCCCCGCCAGATCGCCGCCGATGGCCGCAGGCAGACGGCGGGGGGTGGAGCCGGTGGTCAGCACAAGATCGTCATAGGCGATGACCTCGCCCGCGACAGTCACGGTCTTGGCGTCCGTATCAATCGCGGTGACCTTCGCGCCCAGCTTCAGCGTAATCGCCTGCTGGCTCCAGAATTCTGGCCCGCGCAGCCACAGGCGCTCTTCCTCCATCTCGCCCAGCAGATAGGCCTTGGACAGGGGCGGGCGCTGATAGGGCGGGGCAGATTCTTCGCCGATCATGGTGATCTGGCCGTCAAAGCCAAGGGTTCGCAACTTGGCCGCCACAGCCGCCCCGGCCTGCCCCGCGCCCACAATCACCACATGCGCCATTGTTGTCCCCTCTGGCCCTCATCCGGGGCGGAGCCTATATCCCGTGATACAGGAAACGCAACGCGACGAGGGACGAGGAATGACGATTTCGGTCGGTGACAAGCTGCCAGCGGCAACGGTTCTGCAAATGGGTGCCAACGGGGCCGAGGCGGTCGATTTGGGTGCCAGGCTCAAAGGTCGCAAGGTGGTGATCTTTGGCCTGCCCGGCGCCTACACCAGCACCTGCACCACGGCGCATGTGCCCAGCTTCATCCGCACCAAGGCAAAATTTGATGCCAAGGGCGTGGACGAGATCATCTGCCTTTCGGTGAACGATCCCTTCGTGATGAAGGCCTGGGGCGACAGCACCGGGGGCACCGCAGCGGGCATTACCTTCCTGGGTGATGCCGATTCCAGCTTTACCAAGGCGATCGGCATGGAGTTTTCGGTGCCGCATCTGGGGCTGCACGACCGCTCCAAGCGCTATGCGCTTTATGCCGAGGATGGCGTGGTCAAGGTTCTGCACCATGGCACGGAAACCAACGCCTGCGAGATTTCGGGCGGCGAAGCGATGCTGGACGCGATCTGACAGAGCAGGGGCGGCTCAGTCCGCCCCTTTTCCAGCCGCGTGCAGCTTGCACAGGCAGTCCACGGGTTCGGAATGGTCGCGCACCACGGTCGCATCGCCCGCCAGCTTGTCCATCCGCTGCGCGAGTTCGACATCCAGCGCCGACAGCCCGTCGCAGTCATGCGTGGTCAGGGTGACATCGACCACATTATAGGTGTTCGACCATTCCGGGTGGTGGTTCAGCTTTTCCGCCGCCAGAGCCGCGCGGGACATGAAGCCCCAGGCTTCCGAGAAGCTCTTGAATTTCCATATCTTGCGTAAGGCATCCCGCTTTGCCACGCCCATCCAGCCGCTTTCCCCCAGCGCGGGCAGGCGGGTCACGCGGTCCTCATCCGACAGCAGGGTTGCGGACATGGTCTATCCTTTCGTCATCAGGATTTTGGCGGCATCAGCGCATCGTCCAGCGCATTGGCGCGGGCAAGCGCGGGGCGGGTCTTGATCCGGTCCCAATAGGCTTGCAGCACCGTGTCGGCGGGCAGGGTGCCGAAACGCAGGCCCCAGCCGATCTGGCTGCCGGTATAGACATCGGCGGCGCTGAAGGCCTCGCCGCAGAAATAAGGGCTCCGGCCCAGATGACCTATCAGTGTGGTCATCACCGTATTCATGCTGCCATAGCCGAAACGGCCGCATTCTTCCGCCGTGGGCACCCAGCCCTTTGACCCGTTGGTGACAGCCTGTTCCAGCGGCCCCGCGCCGAAGAACAGCCAGCGAAACAGGGCGCCACGGTCGGCGGGCATCAGCCCGGCCTGCGGAAAGGCATCGGCCAGCCACAGGCAGATCGCGCCCGCCTCTGTCACCACGCCGCCGGCGTGGGCCAGCGCGGGCACCTTGCCCATGGGGTTGATCGCCAGATAGGCGGGCGTTTTCATCGGCGGGCCAAAGGCCAGCACCACGGTTTCATAAGGTTCGCCAACCTCTTCCAGCATCCAGCGCACGATCCGGCCGCGTGACATCGGATTGGTATAGAACGTCAGTGCCATCGGCTCCTCCCCTGGCTCAGTCGTCTGATCCCACCTTGCGGAACGGGCCATAGGCGGTCAAGACCTCGATCTCTTCGCCCACTGCGCGGCGTTCTTCGGCCAGATAGCGGGCGACGGCATTGCGGAAGCTGGGATTCTCGATCCAGTGCAACGAATGAATTTCTGCCGGCAGATAGCCGCGCGCCAGCTTGTGTTCGCCCTGCGCCCCCGCCTCGACCCGCAGGCCGTGGGCGATGGCGTAATCCATGGCCTGATAGTAGCACAGTTCGAAATGCAGGCAGGGATAATCGGCGACACAGCCCCAATACCGGCCATAGAGCGTCTGCCGCCCGATGAAGTTCAGTGCACCCGCCACAGGCCGTGCGCCATCATAGGCAAGCACCAGCAGCACATCGTCGCGCATGGTGGCATGAAGCTCGTCAAAGAAGCTGCGGGTCAGATAGGGACGCCCCCATTTGCGGCTGCCGGTGTCCTGATAGAAGGCCCACATCGCCGCCCAGTGCTCGGGCATCAGGTCATCGCCGGTCAGCGCGCGGACTGTCAGGCCATGGCTGCGGGCCGTTTCGCGTTCCTTGCGGATCATCTTGCGCTTGCGGCTGGACAGTTCGGCCAGGAAGGCATCGAAGCTGACATAGCCGGGATTTTCCCAATGATACTGCTGGGTGATGCGGCGCAGCGTGCCGTCCACACCATCCAGCGCGTCTGCCTCATCCTCGGTGCAGAAGGTGACATGCAGCGAAGACAGGCCATTGCCGCGTGTCAGGTCAATCGCGGTTTCCATCAGGGTCGCGCGGTAGTCCGGTGACCCGAGAAAGCGGCGCCCGCTGGCAGGGGTAAAGGGCACGGCCGATTGCAGCTTGGGGTAATAGCTGCCGCCCGCGCGCTCCAGCGCCTCGGCCCATCCGTGATCGAAGATATATTCGCCCTGACTGTGGGTCTTCACATAAAGCGGCATCGCCGCCACAAGGCGGCCCTGTTCGTGCAAAACCAGTGGCCGGGTTTGCCAGCCGGTGCCCTTGCCCGTGGAATGCGAGCGGTCAAGGGCGGAGAGGAAGCGGTGGGTGGTGAACGGGTCGGTCGCCCGGCCCTCTGCCGCCTCGGGACAGGCAACTGCGTCCCATTCGGAGGCGAGAACCTCGGACATGCCGGTCAGAAGGGTGGCTTTAAGTGTCATGCTGAATTGATCATCCGGTCACCCCATGGAACGCGCGTCCACATCCACGGGTATTCATGCCAAGATGAAAGGTCGCTTCAGGGGAAGTTCAAGGCAGGAAGGGGGCGGCATAGTTCTCGAAGGTGATGTTCTGCGCCACCTTGCGGGCCTGTGCCTCTTCTGCGGGCGTGCGGATGGTCCAGGTCAGGATCGTGGCATCTTTGGCCTTCAGATCGGCCACGCGGGGGCGGGCAAGGTCGGCGGCCTCGTGGCTGATGAAGCTGGACAGGGTGCGGTCATAATCGGGAATCTCGCGCAGCGCGTCGCAGCGGGCCGGGGCGAGAGGGGCCCAGCCTGCGTGATCATAGGCAGCCGTCGTAAGCCCACGCGGTATGTGCGGGGCAAGGCGGGCCAGATGCGCGACAGAATGGGGATTGAACGACATCAGGGCGACAGGGCCGGTATAGTCTTGCAAGGCGGCGGCGGTTGCGGCCTCCAGCCGACCGTCGGTGTCCGACATCGTGTCGGTCTGGTCCTTGATCTCGATCAGCAAGGGAACGCGACCCGCAACAAGGGCCAGCGTTTCGGCAAGGGTGGGGGCAGGCTCCGCACAGTCTTTCAGGCCGATGGCCCGCATCTCTGCCAGGGTTTTGTCCTTGACGAAACCTGTCGCGGTGGTCAGCCGCTCCAGCCATTCGTCATGGAAAACAAGGGCGTGACCGTCCCTTGTCAGTTGCAGGTCGCATTCGATTCCATAGCCTGCCGCGATGGCCGCCCGCATCGCGGGCAGCGAATTTTCCGGGCGCCCTTCGCTGCGCCGGTGATAGGCGCGGTGGGCGATGGGTGTGGTCAGGAAAGCGGCGGGCAGGGGGATGCGCATCACTTGATCTCGAATATACCTTCGATTTCCACGGCCACGCCGAAAGGCAGCGAGGCGGCAGAAACGGCCGACCGCGCATGGCGGCCCGCATCGCCCAAGGCGGCCACCATGAAATCGGACGCGCCATTGATCACCTTGGGCTGGTCGGTGAACTCTGGCGTCGAATTGACAAAGCCCACCAGTTTCACCGCGCGCACCACGCGGCTGAAATCGCCACCCACCGCCTTTTTCAGTTGCGCCAAGAGGGAGATAGCGCAGGCCTTGGCGGCTTCGGCACCCTGTTCCACGCTCATGTCCGCACCAAGGCGGCCCTTGATCTGGCCACCGGCATTGGCACTGATCTGGCCCGAAATATGCACCAGATTGCCCGTGATGACGAACGGGACATAATTGGCTGCGGGCGCGGGTGCGTCTGGCAGGGTCACGCCCAGTTCGGCAAGGCGGGTTTCAATGGCGGACATGGCGGTCTCCTGTTCCGGCGGACATTCGCAGGCACGCTAGCCGGGTGGCCGGGCGGGGGCAAGCGGGCTGGAATGCCGCGTCGCGGCATGGCTTGACGATGCGGGTGCATCGGATACCCTGCGCCAAACACCCTGGCCGGAGCCGAGATGATGACCCAACGCCTGCACCTGGTTTTTGGCGGCGAACTGGTGGACCCGCAAAAGAACGTGTTCCGCGATGTCTCGAAGATCCATATCGTCGGAATGTTCCCCGATTATGCCAGTGCTTTCGCGGCTTGGAAGGGGGCTGCGCAAAGCACGGTGGACAATGCGCACATGCGCTATTTCATCGCTCATATCCATCGTCTGCGGGATGAGGAAGTGCAGGGTTCGGCGACGGAAGAGCTGCGGCCCTAAGGACGGATCATGGCCTTTTCGCTGGGGCGCAGGCTCTATGATCTTGCCTGGCGCAGTGAGGTGGCGGACGTTCCCGTCTGGCCCGCCCGGCCGGAGGGGCGGCTGATCTGGTTGCACAGTCCCCGTCCAACCGTGGCTTGCGGCATGGCAGAGCTGGGGCGGCGCTTGGCCGAAGAGGATGGTTTTGCGGTGTTGCGAACCCCCCTTGGCACCGACGTGCCGGTTGACCGAACGCCGGATGTGCGGGACTTTCTGGACTATTGGCGCCCCGAGCTGATCGCGGTCGGCGAGGGTGAATTGCGGCCCGCCCTGTTCCGCGAGGCGGTGGCGCGCAACATTCCCGTGCTTATGCTGGAGGCGCGCGAGCCCTGGCTGGTGCGGGGGCGCGAGGCGTTTCTGCCGGGCCTTGTGCGCAGTGCGCTGGCCGATGTGCGGCTTGTGCTGGCGCTGGATGACGGCGCGGCGCGGGCCTTTCGCCGCGCAGGGGCGGCGCAGGTCGAGGTGGCGGGGCGGCTGGAAGAGGAAAGCGCCGCGCTGCCCTGTCTGGAGGCGGAACGCGCAGCCTTGGCCAAGGTGATGGCGACGCGGCCGGTCTGGCTGGCCGCGATGGTGCCCGAAGGCGAAGAGGCTGCGGTGATCGCGGCACATCGCGCCTGTTTGCGGCTGGCGCATCGTCTGCTGCTGGTCATGGTGCCGGAAAACCCGGACCGCGCCGAGGTGCTGGCAACACGGCTGACCGAGGACGAAGGCTGGACCGTGGCCTTGCGGGCGCGCGATGAGGAGCCGGACCCCGAAGTAGAGGTATATATCGCTGACAATGCGCAGGAATTCGGTCTGTGGTACAGGCTGGCGCCCGTGACCTTCATGGGGGGAACTTTGGCGGCGCAGGGGGCCATGCGCAACCCGATGGAGCCTGCCGCGCTGGGTTCGGCCATTCTGCATGGGCCACGCACCGGGGCCTATGGCGCGGCGTTTGGTCGGCTGGGGGCTGCGCGGGCCGCGCGGGCGGTCGGGTCGGCCAATGATCTGGCAGAGGCGCTGGGCGATTTGCTGGCGCCCGACAAGGCGGCGCGACTGGCCCAGGCGGCCTGGGCCGTTGCCTCTGACGGGGCAGAGGCGACCGAGACGGTACTGGGCCTGATCCGTCAGTTGACCGAAGGGGGCGGCTGATGCGGGCCCCGGGTTTCTGGTTTAACGCACCAGATGCGCCGGGCTTGTGGGCGCGGCTTCTGGCGCCCTTGGGGGCGCTTTATGCGGCGGCGACGGCACAGCGGCTGCGGCAGCCGGGCTATGCCGCCGGGGTGCCTGTGATCTGCATCGGCAACCTGAACGCGGGCGGCACGGGCAAGACGCCGACCGCCGTGCTTTTGGCCGAACATCTGCTGGCGGCGGGCCACGCCGTGCATATTGTCAGCAGGGGCCATGGCGGACGGCTGGAGGGGCCGGTGCGGGTGGATGCCGCGCGCCATAACGCGGCGGATGTCGGGGATGAGCCCCTGCTGCTGTCGGCGTTTTGCCCGGTCTGGGTGGCCAAGGATCGCGCGGCGGGGGTCAAGGCGGCCGAGGCGGCTGGGGCAGGTGTGATTTTGCTGGATGACGGGTTCCAGAATCCGTCGGTGGTGAAGGATCTGTCGATTGTCGTCGTCGATGCCGAGCAGGGGTTCGGCAATGGCCGCTGTCTGCCCGCCGGTCCCCTGCGAGAGCCGGTGACGGTTGGCCTTGCGCGGGCCGATCTGGTCATGCTGATCGGCCCCGATGCGGCACGCACGGCATTCCGCCTGCAATGGGCCGCCGCGCTGAGGGAGCTGCCAGTGGCCGAGGGCGCGTTGGAGCCGCTGCGCATGGGTATGGATTGGGTGGGCGAGCGGGTCATCGCCTTTGCCGGGATTGGTCGGCCAGAAAAGTTCTTTGCCACCCTGCGCGGCGAAGGGGCTGAGGTTATCCGGGCCGAGGCGCTGGACGATCATCAGCCGCTTTCAGAAACCCTGCTGAAGCGGCTGGAGATGGAAGCCTTTGCCAGCGGCGCGCAACTGGTCACGACCGAGAAAGACGCCGCCCGCCTGCCGTCCGTCTTTCGCCAGCGGGTGCTGACGCTGGTGGTGCGGCTGCGGTTGGCGGATGCCGGGCCGCTGAGCGCGGCACTGGCACGGTTGGGGCTGTGAGATAGGCGGCTTTCCCTTCACATAAATGGAAAGCGCACCAGCCTGTCAGCCCGGATCGTTCTGGCCCAGCCGGGGCGAGGGCTGATCCAGCGACAGGCTGGCGCTGCCAAAGGTAATCGGGGTGCGCACTCCGGGCACGCCGTCAGGGGCAATCTGCATTCCGCGCGCAATGACCTGTGGGTCGGCGAAAACCTCTGCCATATTGTTGATCGGCCCGGCGGGAACGCCCTGACCCTCACAGGCGGCCAAAAGGTCGGCCTTGGTCCAGCGCCGGGTGACTTCGGTCAGAAGAACGGTCAGTGTGGCGCGGTTGGCTACCCGGTCGGCGTTGGTCAGAAAACGCGGGTCGCTGGCCAGGGACGTTAGCCCCAGAATATCGCAAAGCCGCTGATATTGTCCGTCATTGCCGGTGGCGAGGATGATCCAGCCATCCGCGCAGTCGAATACCGCATAGGGCGCAAGGTTCGGGTGGGCATTGCCCAGCTTGACCGGCGAAACCCCGGTTGCCAGATAGTTCATCGACTGATTGGCCATGATCGCCACGGCCACATCCATCAGTGCCATGTCGATCCGCTCGCCCTGGCCGGTGCGCTCTCGCTGGTGCAGGGCGGCCAGAATGGCGGTGGTGGCATAGATGCCGGTAAAGATATCGGCCACCGCGACGCCCGCCTTTTGCGGCTGGCCGTCCGGCTCGCCGGTGACGCTCATGATCCCGGCCATGCCTTGGATGATGAAGTCATATCCGGCACGGTGGGCATAAGGCCCGGTCTGGCCAAAGCCGGTGATCGAGCAATAGATCAGCCTGGGGTTAATCTTGCGCAGGGACTCCCAGTCCAGCCCGTATTTGGCCAGCCCGCCAACCTTGAAATTCTCGATCACCACATCGGCGTCGGCCACCAGACGGCGGACGGTTTCCTGCCCCTCGGGCGTGCGGAAATCGCAGGTGATGCTGCGCTTGCCCCGGTTGGTGGCGTGGAAATAGGCGGCAGACCGCTCGCCATCGTGATCAATGAAAGGGGGCCCCCAGCGGCGGGTGTCATCACCTTCCGGTGCCTCAACCTTGAGGACATCGGCGCCCAGATCGGCCAGGGTCTGACCGGCCCAGGGGCCGGCCAGAATCCGCGCCAGTTCGACGACCTTCAGGCCATGCAGGGGCGTGGTCGTCACTTGGCCAGTTCCGCGTCCAGCAGACCTTTCAGCTCGTCGTATTGCATGTTCGAATGCTTGACGCCGTTGATGAAGATGGTGGGCGTGCCTTCCACCCCGTCGGCCTTGAAGTTGGTTTCGAACTGCTTGACCAGCGCCTCTGCCGTGGCGCCATCCTTCATGCAGACATCCAGGGCGGCGTCGTCCATGCCGGCGGTGCGGCCGATCTTCTTCAGGTTGCCGACCACGACATTGGGATCTTCCGACGCGGCCCATTCGCGCTGCGTGTCGTAAAGGATATCGACGATGCCATAATAGCGCATCTCGCCGCCGCAGCGCGCCATCATCGCGGCCCACAGGCCGTAGCGGTCGAAATAGACCTCACGCAGGGTGAACTGCACCTTCCCGGTGTCGATGTAGTCGGCCTTCAGCTTGGCCCAGTTCCATTCATGGAAATCGGCGCAATGCGGGCAGGTGAACGAGGCGTACTCGACGATCTTCACCTTGGCATCAGCATTGCCGATCGAGATGTCGCCGACCGCAGGGGCCGGTGCGGTCGTGGCCGGGGCCGGGGTGGTTGCAGTCTGGGCCAGCAGGGGGGCTGCCGTAAAGCCAAGGCCAATCGTCATGGCAATTGCGGTCAGGCCGGTCTTGAAGTTCATGCTCATGCGCCTTCCTTAGGGTTGCGGCGAGTTAAGACATTGCGTGCCAGAAGTTCAAGGGCGGCGCGCAGGCCTTCGTCCTTGATGTCGGCGGCGGTTTCGGTGGCTTTGGTGAGAATGGCCGGATCGGGCGCTGCGGGCGCCTTTGGGGCATGGGCGAATTGCGCCTGCCCCTCGGCAAAGCCGGTGCCAGCGGTTTGGGTCAGATGAATGCGGGCGATGGCGGAATAGCCATAGACGGCGTTGACCCTTTCGCGCAGGTGATCCTTGCGCATCTCGACCATGGGGGCGACGGCGCCCGTGGTCAGCAGGGTCAGCGTGGCGCCAAAGCCTTCGCGGCCATAGGAAATCTTGACCGGCCGGGTGATGCGGGCCAGATCTTCGCCCGCAATCTCGGGCCATTGTGTCAAGAGGCGCGCAACGGCAAAGCCACGCGATTCCCCGGCCGTGCGAATCCGCTCGGCCAGAAGGCGCGAGGCGGGTTCAAAGCCGCGTTCCCGACGGAACGGGGAATGGGGGGGCGGTGATTTGGCCACTGGTTCCTGCTTTGCTTGACGCTATCTTACGCGGGCAGAGGCGGATAGGGCCAGCGGTCAGGGTGGCGGAAAGGAATAAAGATTGCGTGACGCCGAAGTGATGGCCGAAGCGGCGACGGATATATCCGGGGTCAATCCGGGCGCGGCGGCTGCGGCCTTGCTGGACTGGTATGAGGCCCATGCGCGCGAGATGCCGTGGCGGGTTGGTCCGGCGGATCGGGCCAGGGGCGTGCGGCCCGATCCCTATCGGGTCTGGCTGTCCGAGGTGATGTTGCAGCAGACAACCGTCGCCGCTGTGCGCGCCTATTTTCGCCGGTTCACCGAATTGTGGCCCAGGGTCGAGGATCTGGCGTCGGCCCCTGATGCGGTGGTGATGGGGGAATGGGCGGGGCTTGGCTATTATGCCCGGGCGCGCAACCTGTTGGCCTGCGCGCGGGCTGTGGCTCACGACCATGCCGGGCGGTTCCCGGATACGGTGGACGGGTTGCGTGCCTTGCCCGGCATCGGCCCCTATACAGCCGCCGCTGTGGCCGCGATTGCATTTGATAGGCCCGCAGTGGTGGTTGATGGCAATGTGGAGCGGGTAGTGGCGCGGCTGTTCGCGGTTGAAACCCCGCTGCCAGGGGCCAAGCCGGAACTTACCCGTCTGGCGGGGCGGCTTACCCCCAATGACAGGCCCGGCGATCATGCGCAGGCGATGATGGATCTGGGTGCTACGATCTGCACGCCGCGCAAACCGGCCTGCGGCATTTGCCCGGTGATGGCATTTTGCACGGGGCGCAAGGCGGGCCTTGCCGCCGATCTGCCCAGAAAGGCGGCCAAGGCGGCCAAACCTACCCGGCAGGGAACCGTCTGGGTCGCGCGGCGGCCCGATGGGGCGCTGGTGCTGGAGCGGCGGGCGGACAAGGGCCTTTTGGGCGGGATGCTGGGTTTTCCCGGCGACGGCTGGGACGGCAAGGGCAGCGATGCCCCGCTGTCCGCCGACTGGCAGGTTGTGGGTGAGGTGCGCCACACCTTTACCCACTTCCATCTGATCCTGTCGGTCGCGGTGGCCGACAGTGAGGCCGCGCCAAAACGCGGAGAGTGGATGACAATGCCTGCGTTTCATCCGACGGACCTGCCCACATTGATGCGCAAGGCATATGACCTAGCCGTGGCAGCGGGGGTTTCACACCCCCGCCCCGCCGCGGGGCATTTGCGTCAAGTCGAAGCCGGGGCGGGCAGCACAAAGGGCAAAGTGCAATGACGGGTCGGCGGATCAGGGATGCGTTGCCGTTCTGGGCTTCGCTGGGGGTGGTGCCCCTGGCGGTGCTGGGGGCGCTGGCGGGCGGTTGGACGGTGCTACTGCTGCCGCTTTACGGTTGGGTCCTGTTTTCGCTGCTGGATGCCGCGCTTGGGATGAATCGCGAAAATGCCGATCCGGCGACGCCCGAGGAAGAGTTGGTCTGGTATCGCCTGATCACGCTGATCTGGTTTCCGGTGCAGGCGGCGCTGTTGTTCTGGCTGGTCTGGTATGTGCCGCAGGCCGCGCATCTGGGCCGGGCCGAGCGGCTGGTGCTGTTCTTCGGCATGGGGGTGGCCTCTGGCACCATCGGCATCAATTATGCGCATGAGCTGATGCACCAGAAAAGCGTGGTCGAGCGATGGATGGGCGACCTGCTGCTGGCCATGGTCCTTTACAGCCATTTTCGTACCGAGCATCTGCGGGTGCATCACCTTTATGTCGCCACCCCGCGCGATGCGGTGACGGCGCGCTACAATGAAGGTTTCCACCGCTTTTTCCCGCGCGTGCTGTGGCGTTGTCCGCAATCGGCCTTTCGCGCCGAGGCGGCAATGCTGGCGCGGCGCGGCCTGCCGTGGTGGCACCGCAGCAATCCGTTCTGGCGCTATGCTGTGCTGCAAGTGGCCATGCTGGGGCTGGCTTGGGCATTGGGCGGCTGGCTGGGGCTGGGGCTGTTCGTCTGGCAGGCTTTCGTGGCGGTCTGGCAGTTGGAGCTGGTGAATTATGTCGAGCATTACGGCCTGACCCGGAGATATCTGGGCGAGGGCAGGTACGAGCATGTTCTGCCGCGCCATAGCTGGAACGCGGCGCATAAGGCATCGAACTGGTTGCTCATCAACCTTCAGCGCCATTCGGATCATCATTACAAGCCCGACCGCCGGTTTCCGCTGTTGCAGACCTATGAAGAGCAAGACGCGCCACAACTGCCCTATGGCTATCCGTTGATGAGCGCGGCGGCGATGATTCCGCCGCTGTGGAAGCGGGTGATGAACCGCCGCGTCAAGGCGTGGCGGCGGCAGTTCTATCCCGATGTGACTGACTGGAAGCCCTACAACAAGGCGATGAACCCGATGCCAAAGGGCGCACCCTGATCAGGGCATATGGCCCCAATGCCGCAGGGCATCCACCAAAGGCGCGACAAATCCTTCGTCGCCATGGCGTTCGGCCACCGGCATGACGCGCTGAGGACCGATATGGCCGGCGCGCCGGATCAGCGCCGCAGCGGTGAATCCGGGAGCCGGTTTCCAGTAGAGGCCGGGGGCAAGTGCTGCGCAGCCCGGCGCTTCGGCATCGGGATAGGGCAGGATCAATAGCGTGCCGGGGCGGGCCTGTTCGACGATGCGCCGCTCCAGCCGATGGCGTGGCAGGGCATCGGCAATGGGGCGGTAGGCATAGATCACGTCAAACATGCCGTAATCGTCAAAGTCCAGTGCATCGCCACAATGGATGCTGGTCGTCGCGCGGGGCAGTGTGCCGGTCAGCCACGGGGTCGGCGTCGCCTCGGCCGCAACCCTGTTGCGCCGCGCCGCTGACAACAGGGTTTTGGCGCGGCGGGCGGTGGCCGGGGTGATCTCGATCCCTTCCAGACGGTCGAACATCTCTTGTGCGGCCAGAAGCTTAAGGCCCAACCCGCAACCGACATCAAGAAACGACCAGGGCTCTGGCCGGTCCATCGCGCGCAAAAGCCGCCCGGCCGCGCGGATCAGGTGCAGGAACTGGCCCATTGGCAGGGGAATGTCGCCATGCCGACCGTCTTGCAGCAGGGCAGGGGCGGCGGGCGACAGCGCGAGGTGCAGATGTTCGAACAGCCGTTCCAACGCCGGATCGGCCTGTGTGTCAGGCAGCAGGGGACGGGCGCGTTGCCGTATCACCTGCTCCAGCCGTGCGGTGCAATCGTGCCACAGCGTCAGATGGCGCGCGCGGCGCAGGAAATCGAGTTGGGCGACAAAGGGATCGCGGGTTTCGACAAAGTAGCGTGCCGTGATCTGGCCCAACCGGGTCGCCTGATCCTGGGCGTCGGACAGCGCGTCGATAATGGCGCGGCGGCGCTTGGCAAGGAAAGGCGGGCAAATCTCGCGCCCCAATAACGCGACCCGCCGGGAAAGCTCCGCCTCAATGCGGGTTGCCGCGCTGCGCAGGTCAAGCCCTGCGCCATAAATCTCGGGGTCGGTGGAAAACATCGCAACCTCGGCGCGCCGTGAGTTGGAAGGCAGAATCACAAAACAATAGGGTCATGCTAGGCCAAAGGAAAAAGCCCCGCCATGCGGACATGGCGGGGAGGTGTGCCGCAGGCGGACCACGGCACAGGCGTTCGGGAATGTCGTATGGTCAGTGCGGGCGGCCCTGATCGGCCTCCATCTCGGCGCGGATCTGCTGGCGCAAAAGGTCGATCGGCACCATCTTGCCATCGCGCTTGAAGTGCCAGTAGGTCCAGCCATTGCACGAGGGCGCGCCCTCCATCGCTGCGCCGACCTGATGGATCGAGCCTTTCACGTCGTTGCCGATCAGCGTGCCATCGGCGCGCACCTTGGCCTTGAAGCGATTGCCGATGGAGAACAGCTCCTCACCAGGGCGCAACATGCCGCGTTCGACAACGGCCCCAAAGGGAACACGCGGTTCTGCCCGCTTCGATCCGGTGATTTCAAGCGCCGAGGCGTCAAAGCGGCGCACACGCTCGATCCGGGCATGGGCGGCGCGGCGATAGCTTTCCTCGCGCTCGATCCCGATGAAGTCGCGGCCCAGCATCTTGGCAACCGCTCCGGTGGTGCCGGTGCCGAAGAACGGGTCCAGCACAACGTCGCCGGGGTTCGTGGTTGCGACCAGAACGCGGTGCAAGAGCGCCTCGGGCTTTTGCGTCGGATGGGCCTTGTCGCCGTTTTCATCCTTCAGCCGTTCGTGCCCGGTACACAACGGGATCACCCAGTCGGACCGCATCTGCACGCCGTCATTCAGCTCTTTCAGCGCCTCATAGTTGAAGGTGTATTTCGCGCTTTCATCGCGCGAGGCCCAGATCAGGGTTTCATGGGCATTGGTCAGCCGTTTGCCACGAAAGTTCGGCATCGGGTTCGACTTGCGCCACACCACGTCGTTCAGCATCCAGAAACCCTGATCCTGCAGGGCGGCCCCGACGCGGAAGATGTTGTGATAGCTGCCAATCACCCAGATCGCGCCATTTGGTTTCAACAGCCGCTTGGCGGCTGCCAGCCACTCGCGCGTGAACTTGTCATAGGCGGCAAAGCTGGAAAACTGGTCCCAATGGTCATCGACCGCATCAACCTTGGAATTGTCGGGGCGATGCAGCTCTCCCTTCAGTTGCAGGTTATAGGGCGGATCGGCGAAGATCAGGTCAACCGAGCCTGCGGGCAGGCTGTTCATCACCTCGATGCAGTCACCCGCAATGATCTGGTTCAGCGGCAGGCCAGAGGCCTTTGCCGGAGCATTCTTGGTCGCCATATCTGCCTCGTCTGACGGCTGCTTTGTGCGCCGTTCGTTGACGAAAAGATGATTCAGACCTGATTCGGCGTCAAATTCTTTTTTGAATCAAGGGGTTATAGATTTATCTTGATACAACATCTTGTGGACGGGCGCGAAGGACCGTCTATGCACGGGGGTAACCCCCAAATCTAGAAGCGCCTGTTTATGGGCCCTGGTGGGGTATCCGGCGTTCTTCTCCCAGCCATAGCCGGGGTATTGTTGCGCCAAATCCACCATGAGGCGATCACGCGTCACCTTGGCCATGATCGAGGCGGCCGCGATGGAGAGGCATCTGGCGTCGCCCCTGACGATGGCTTCGGCCCGCGTCTTCAGCCCGGAGGGCAGAAGATTGCCGTCGATCAACGCGTGACCAATCGCGCCAAGCCCCGCTACCGCGCGCTCCATTGCCAGATGAGAGGCGCGCAGGATGTTCAGCGCATCGATCTCGTCCACGCTGGCATGGGCGATGGAAACCTGCGCCTTCTGGGCGATCTGGCTGAACAGGGTCTCGCGTTGGCGCAGGGTCAGGGTTTTGGAATCCGACAGGCCGGGGGGGATGTTGTCGGGATCAAGGATCACAGCGGCGGCGGTGACGGGACCGGCCAGCGGGCCGCGGCCCACTTCATCCACGCCGCAGATCGGCGAAAGGCCGCGCGCAAGGGCGACGGCTTCAAAGCTGAAATCGGGGATCGGTCTGGCCATGGCCTTGGCCTAGCCCGAAACGGGGCGCGACAAAAGGGGATGTGAAAATGGGGGTGAGGGCGCCTGTTCCCTCACCCCCCAACGGGGCCGCAACATCTCTTGCGCGGCCCCGGCGCAGCGCGACCCGGGGGGCTTAGTCGTGGTCGCTGCTGCGCGGCAGTCTTGATCCGCCAAAGCCGGCACGGCGCAGGCACTGGGCCGAAAACAGCTTGTCGCGCTGTCCGTAGATGCGGACCGAGCGGCCGCAGTCGGGCAGGTTACGGAAACCATAATCCCGCAGGCAGCGCCCGCCATACAGCGTCACCCGGCCACTGTCGCGACTGTCGATGGTGATGGCGCAGTCGTCGGGGATACGGCGCCGGTCATTCCGGTCGCGCGCCTTGTGGCGGTTGTCGCCGTAATAGTCGTCGTTGCCGTAGTACCCGCCGCCATAGTACTCGTCGTCATATCGTGGGCGGTCGCCGTCACGATGCTTCATGTCGTTGACGATGGCACCGACGATCAGGCCGCCGACGATGATCTTGGCCAGATTGTCGCTGTCCTCATCGGCGCGCATCGGGGTGGCGCCGGCCAGAACAACCGCAACCGCAGTAGCCAGCATGGCAAAGCCTTTCCACAGGCCTACTGGCTTTGGCATCGCGGTGAGGCGCGCCTGCGACAGCGCGGTTTCGGCCAGCGTCGCCGAGTTCATGTCGTTCAAGCTATGTGCGGTCATCGTGACCTCCTGTTGCCGTTCTTGCGTCCCGGCCCGGTGTGACGACTCGGGCGGCGGAACCATGCGTTCAACTTGCGCCCGGCATGCCCTGAAGGACAATAACGCGGCGGTGATATGCGATATCAACGCGGAATCCCGCCGTTGGTTATTGAATAACCCCACCCGCGCGGCGCAGGATGCACTTACCTTGACGGAGAAGCGAGATGACGCGCCTAGCGCCCTTCCTGATGGCCCTGACAGTGCTTTTTGCGCTGTGTGGGCCTGCGTCCGCCGATTGCTATGCCGATTACAAAGCCAAGCAGGACAATCCCTTGCGCCTGCATTACGGGGTTGCGCAGGTCTCTGCCTGCGACAAGAAAGCGGCGGCGGCCGAATTGCGGCCCCGGCTGGAACAGGCCGGCTGGAAACTGTTGAACGTGCTTTCGGTGTTCGGACCGGAAGGGCTGGATGAAAGGAAAAGCAGTGCCGGAGACTACTTCCTCCGTTTCTGACAGTCTGCGGGCGGGCAACCGCGTTGTGGCCTTTGGTATTGCCGCCATCGTCGTGATCCTGCTGGGTGCGGCGGTGTTCCTGTTCGTCAGCCTGCCCGATGCCAATGCCTTCAACGCGCGGGTTGAACGGCTGTTCGTCGAAAACAATGACCTGACGACGGCGGCGGAAATCAAGCTGCTGGAGATTCTGGCGCAATCCGGCACGTCATTTTCCGAAGTTCTGGCCAGCTATCGCAGCGTGATCTTCGTGCTGCTGCTGTTTTCCACCGCGTTGTTGGTGGCGTCGCTGGTGTTTCTGGTCACCATCGTCACGCTGAACCGCCGCATCTCGGCCATTCAACGGTCGGGCATTCAGGTGTCGTCGATGCTGATCAGCCGCGAGGCGCGGGCGGTTTACATCAACGATATGGAGTTTCAACTGACCGAGGCGGCGATTGAAACCCTGTCGGTTCTGGCCGAAGCGCGGCTGGATGACGAAGTGATGACCGGCGTGCAGATTGAAGCTGTCATCTCTGGCCGGTCCGAGGCCGATTGCGAAGAGGCGGCAGGGGCCACACGGGTCAAGCGGCTGCGCGATGCCCTTGGCAACCAGTTGGTCAGCGAGCTTTTGGTGAAAACCGTGGCGCGGCGCGGCTATATGCTGGCGGTTGGCAAGGACGCCATTCGCATGATCTGAGCTCAGCCCCGGATCTGATCAGGCGACGAACCGGGCAAGGCCGCGGAACAGTGCGACCACCCGGCCATCGCCTGCCGTCACCGTCACATCAAGAACCGCGCTGCGCCCCTGGCGTGAGGTCTGGGTTGCGTGTGCGGTCAGCACCTCATCCAGCCGCGCCGGGGTGACATAATGGATCGAGGCTTCCTGCGTCACGGCGTTTTCCTCGCCGGCATTGGCGGCAAAGCCAAAGGCGGTATCGGCCAGCGTGAAAATCAGCCCGCCATGGCAGGCGCCATGCAGGTTCAGATGCTCGGCTGTCACCGTTACCTCAAGCGTGCTGTCACCGGGCAGGGCGCGCAGTACCCTGATGCCAAGCTGGCGTGGCAGGGAAGAGGTTTGCAGCCTGTCGGCAATCCGGTCGCTGATCATGCGGAAAGAATGTCCTTTACCATGGGGATGACCTTGGTGCCGTAAAGCTCGATACAGGCCATCTGTTGTTCGTGCGGCACCGGGCCGGTGGTATATTTCATGTCAAACCGCTGGATGCCAAGGTCGTGCATGGCGGCTGCGATCTTTTTCGCCACGGTCTCCGGGCTGCCGATGTAGAGCGAGCCGTTCTCAATCTCGTCGATATAGCGGTCTTTCGTGACGGGGGGCCAGCCGCGTTCGCGGCCCAGGCGGCCATACATATCCTTGTAATGCGGCCAGAAGGTTTCGCGCGCGGCTTCGTCCGTTGCGGCGACGAAACCGGGGGAATGGATGCCTATCGGGCGCTCGGGGCGCTGCATCTGCTGGCAGGCACGCTGATACAGGTCGATATAGGGCAGGAAGCGGCGCGGGTCGCCGCCGATGATGGCCAGCATCAGTTGCAGGTCCTGCCGCACCACGCGCACCACCGATTCCGGGCTGCCGCCGACGCCGACCCAGGTGACGAAGGGCTTGTCGCCCACGGGTGGATAGACCTTCTGGTCCTTCAGGCCAGCCCGGTGCTGGCCCTGCCAGGTGACGGACGGCCCCTTCACCAGTTTGGCGAACAGGTCCAGCTTTTCCTCGAACAGCATCTCGTACTCGTTCAGGTCATAGCCGAACAGGGGATAGCTTTCGGTAAAGCTGCCGCGGCCCAGGATCACCTCGGCCCGGCCATTGGAAATGGCGTTCAGGGTGGAAAATCGCTGGAACACCCGGATCGGATCGTCCGACGACAGGACGGTAACAGCGGTGCCAAGCTGGATTTTCTGCGTCCGCGCCGCGATGGCAGCCAGCAGGATTTCGGGCGAGGAGATTGCAAAGTCGGGGCGGTGATGTTCGCCAAGGCCGATGAAATGGATGCCCACCTGATCGGCCAGAACGCCCTGTTCGACCACATCACGCAAAACCTGATCCATCGGTTTCGGCGCGCCGGAGGTGTCCACCGTCACGTCGCCAAAGGTATCAAGGCCCAGTTCAATCGCGCTCATTGGTTCGCCCCTTTGCTGTTGGACCAGACATAGGAGGTGCAGGTGCTGCGGGAAAGCCGGATTGGCGCACAGAGGATGCGCGGGGATGCGGCCGGGATCGGGTTTCGCTTGCCATGTCAGGTGAAGGCCACCGCCTTCGCCATGCGTGAGCATTGGCAAAATGCATCGCCTGGCCGGTATGGCCCGGTCAGCGCCTGCCCGGACACGCGCAGAGGAACCTCGCGCCGCTCAGGCACCCAGATGTCGCGCACCGCGCTGTTCGGCCAGATCCATCTGCCTTTGCCGCTCACGGAACCTGTCGCGGTCAGCATCGGAATACTCCGCAAGGCAATGGTGGCACGACGCGCCGCGTTCATATTCCGGGCGCTGCCTGTCCTCGGGCGACAGCGGGCGGCGGCAGGCGTGGCAACTGTCGTAAGGGCCGGGCACAAGGCCATGGCCAACCGAAACCCGTCCGTCGAACACATAGCATTCGCCGTCCCACAGGCTTTGATCCTGCGGCACCTCTTCCAGGTATTTCAGGATGCCACCCTTAAGGTGATAGACCTGATTGATACCCTGACCCAGCAGGAAGTTGGTCGATTTCTCGCAGCGGATGCCGCCGGTGCAGAACATGGCAATGCGTTTGCCCGCGAACTTTTCGCGATTCTCGGCCCACCACTGGGGAAACTCGCGAAAGCTGCGGGTTGCCGGATCGACCGCGCCGCGAAAGGTGCCGATGGCCACTTCGTAATCATTCCGCGTGTCGATTACCGCCACATCCGGGTCGCTGATCAGGGCGTTCCAATCCTCGGGCGCGACGTAATGGCCGACACGAGCGGTTGGGTCCACATCGGGCTGGCCCATGGTCACGATCTCGGCCTTCAGCTTCACCTTCATCCGACCAAAGGGTGGGACGTCGGTGGTGGCCTCTTTCCACTCCAGCTCCGCACAACCGGGCAAACTGCGCAGATGGGCGATCACCGCATCAATCCCGGCGCGCGGCCCGGCGATGGTGCCGTTCAGCCCCTCGCGCGCCAGCAGAAGCGTGCCCGTGACGCCTTGGGCAAGACACAGGTCCAACAACGGCCCGCGCAGCGCGGCGGGGTCGTCAAAGCGGGTGAAATGGTAAAGCGCGGCGATGGTCAGCATATGGGCGGGGATAGGCCAAGCCCGCGCCACCGGCAAGCCCGCCGGTTGACCCTGCGGCGATTGCGCGCCACGCTTTGCCCATCCTGAACCGGAGGTTTTCATGCGCGCGCCGACCGAAGCCCTTATTGTCATCGATGTGCAGAACGATTTCTGCCCCGGCGGCGCGCTGGCCGTGGCGGGGGGCGATGAGATCGTCCCGCAGATCAACGATCTGATGGATGATTTTGAAACCGTGATCCTGACGCAGGACTGGCACCCTGCCGACCATACCTCCTTTGCCGCCAACCATCCTGGTGCGGCCCCTTTCAGCCTGACGGACATGCCCTATGGCCCGCAGGTGCTGTGGCCGGTGCATTGCGTGCAGGGCACTGTCGGGGCCGCCTTTCATGCAGGCCTGCGCACCGATCCGGCGCATCTGGTGATCCGCAAGGGGTTTCGGTCCGGGATCGACAGCTATTCGGCCTTCTTTGAGAATGACCGCACCACCCCGACCGGACTGGAAGGGTATCTGCGTACGCGCGGGATCAGCACGCTGACGCTGGTCGGGCTGGCGACGGATTACTGCGTTGCCTATTCGGCGATGGACGCGGCCCGCCTTGGGTTTGCCGCGACCATCCTCGAAGCAGCCTGCCGCGCCATCGACCTGAACGGCAGTCTGGCCGAAGCGCGGGCCAGCACGGTTTCGGCCGGGGTGATCTGGGGCTAGGCCCTGCACCCGGCCTTAACCTTTGCCGCGCAATCTACCCCGAAAAGGGGATGTTGCGCGGATGCCTACCAAAACCGCCACCGGAACAGTCGCGGCAGGGTTGGGGATGCCTGCCGGGCAGGGCGCGGCCATGGCGAAATTTGCCGCCCGCAACAGCGCCGATGGGCGGTTTCGCCGATATGCCCGTGCGCGGGTGCGCGGATTTGCCATGCGTCAGACCATGACCGTGTTCGGCGCGTTGACCATCGGGATTTTTGGCGCGCCCTGGATCGGGGTGGCGGCGGCGCTGATCGCGGTGGCGGGCGAGGCGGTTGATTGCCTTGCTCTGGCGCTGATCCTGCGGCGACCGGCCATCACCGCCGGTTTGCGTCGGGCGGCAGCGGCCAGCGGGGCGGTGCAGGCCGTCAGCATTTCTGCCTGCATCCTGTTGTGCTGGGGCCTTGTCCCCTACACCGAGGCGCGCCTGTTCGCGGCCGTCTTCCTGATGAGCGCGGCGATCAACGCGGGCCTTGTGCGCCATCATTTCGGCGGGGGTAGCCTGCTGCGGCTGGGGTTTTACACGCTGACCGGGCTGGTGATGACGGGCAGCATGGCCCCTGGTCTTTTGCGCGGCATAGCAGGTGACTGGTTCGTTGTGCTGTCCATCGCGGTTCTGGCTTATGTCGCGGCGCTGTTTATCCGGGCCATTGAGCATGGCCGACAAGAGCGGCTGACGTTCGAGGCGGCGTTGCTGGAAGAGCAGACCGCGCTGGAAACCTCGCGCAACGCGCTGGATCAGGCGGCACGGCAGTCGGAGCGGCTGGCGCTGGTGGCAAGAAAGGCCAATGACAGCATCATTTTCACCACACCCGAGGGGCGCATCGAATGGGTGAATGAGGCGTTCTGCCGCGTGACCGGTTATTCGGCGGCTGAAGTGGTGGGCCGCGGGCCGGGCGAGGTGCTGAACAGCCCCCTGACCTCGGCGCAATCGCTATGGGCGCTTCAGGCGGCGCAGCGCGATTGCCGCCCCTGTCTGGTCGAGATTGCGAACCGGACCAAGGATGGCCGCGACATCTGGATGGAGGTGTCGATGACCCCCGTTCTCAAACCCGACGGGCGGCCCGATGTCTATATCGCCATTGAACGGGACGTGACACAGGCCAAGGCCCATGCAGCAGAGCTTTCGGCGGCCCGCACGGCGGCCGAAGCGGCGGCGCAGGCCAAGGCGGTGTTCCTTGCCACGATGAGCCATGAAATCCGCACCCCGCTTGGGGGCCTGATCGGGATGGCGGAGCTGCTGGAGGACACGCGGCTTGACGCCCAACAACGCCAGTATGCAGCCACTATCGTCGAATCCGGCCGTGCCTTGCTGACGATCCTGAACGACGTGCTGGACCTGTCCAAGTTGCAGGCCGGTAAGGAAGAGTTGCGGCTGGAACCGTTCTCGCTGGCCGAAAGTGTGATTCGTGCGGTCGATCTGTTGCGCCCGACGGCTGATAAGAAGGGGGTCGCACTGACGGTCGATTGCCCTGAGGGTTTGCCGCATTATCTGGGCGATGCCGGGCGGCTGCGGCAAATCCTGCTCAACCTGGTCGGCAACGCGGTGAAGTTCACCGCCGAAGGGCAGGTGGCCGTCCGTCTGGACGTTCGCCCGAAGCTAGATCATGACGAGGTTAGCATTGCGGTGGCCGATACGGGCATCGGTATTGCCCCTGATCGCATCGGCCAGGTGTTCGACAGCTTTACCCAGGCGGATGCCACGATCAGCCGTCAGTTCGGCGGCACCGGGCTGGGGCTGACGATCTCCCGTCTGCTGGCGCAACAGATGCGGGGCGATATCGAGGTGGCCTCAACCATGGGAGAGGGGGCAGTTTTCACGTTGACGGTGCGGCTGGCGCGGGCCGGGACGGTGTCGATCGGCGTGCCGGCACGGCAGGGGGTGGATGTGCCGCGCACCGCGCTGCATGTACTGGTGGCCGAAGACAACCGCACCAACAGGCTGATCGCCCGCAAACTTCTGGAACCCGCCGTAGCCAGGCTGACCGAGGCCGAGAATGGCCGTATCGCGGTGGAACGCTATCGGGAGGAACAGCCCGATCTGATCCTCATGGATATCTCGATGCCAGAGATGGACGGGTTGTCGGCCAGCCGTGCCATCCGTGCGCATGAGGCGGCGCACGGCCTGCCAAGCTGCCCGATCCATGCCCTTACTGCCTTAGCCGCCGCTGAGGACGAGACCGTCTGCCGCGCCGCAGGAATCGACGGCGTGCTGACCAAGCCCTTGTCGCGGGCCGATCTTTATGCGCTGATCACCCGCATTGCCGGGCAGGCGGATTATGAGCCCGCCCCGGCGCATGGCAGAAGACGGCGAAGCAGGGGGGCAGGGCATGGTTGACATCGCGACACGGGTCCATAATCACAACTGGAAGATCGACCCGATTGTCCGGTCGCTGATCGACGACGATTTCTACAAGCTGCTGATGTGCCAGTCGATCTTTCGCAACAAGCCCGACACAAGGGTGACGTTCAGCCTGATAAATCGCAGCAAGAACGTGCGGCTTGCCGATCTGATCGATGAGGGCGAACTGCGCGAGCAGCTTGACCATGTACGCAGCCTGTCGCTGTCACGCGGCGAAAGCACCTGGCTGCGCGGCAATACGTTCTATGGCAAGCGCCAGATGTTCCGCCCGGACTTTATGGAGTGGTTCGAAAAGCTGCGTCTGCCACCCTATCATCTGGAAAAGCGCGATGGGCAGTACGAGCTGACCTTTGAGGGGCGCTGGCCAGAGGTGATGCTGTGGGAAATTCCGGCGCTGGCCGTGCTGATGGAATTGCGCAGCCGGGCCGTGCTGAAAGACATGCGCAAGTTTGAATTACAGGTGCTTTATGCTCGCGCCATGACCCGAATCTGGGAAAAGATTGAACGGCTGCGCGCGCTGCGTGACCTGAAGATTGCCGATTTCGGCACACGGCGGCGGCATTCCTTTCTGTGGCAAGACTGGTGCGTGCAGGCGATGCAGGAAGGTTTGGGGACCAAGTTCATCGGCACCTCGAACTGCAAGATCGCGCAAAAGCGCGACATTGAGGCGATCGGTACAAATGCGCATGAATTGCCCATGGTCTATTCGGCGCTGGCCAAGACCGATGAAGAACTGGCGCGCGCGCCTTATCAGGTGCTGGCCGACTGGCATGAAGAGCATGACGGCAATCTGCGCATCATTCTGCCCGATACCTATGGCACTGCTGGCTTCCTTAAGAACGCGCCCGACTGGTTGGCAAGCTGGACCGGAATCCGCATTGACTCGGGCGATCCGGCTGGGGCCTGCGAACTGGCGATCCGCTGGTGGCAGGAACGCGGTGAAGACCCGGCCCAAAAGCTGGTGATCTTCTCGGACGGGCTGGATGTCGAGCAGATCGAGGCCCTTTATGCGCGGTTCAACGGGCGGGTGAAGGCCTCGTTCGGCTGGGGCACGCTGTTGACCAATGATTTCCGCGGGCTGGTGCCCGAGGATGCGCTGGCGCCGTTCAGTCTGGTATGCAAGGCGGTTTCGGCAGATGGTCACCCTACGGTCAAGCTGTCGGACAACCCCAACAAGGCGATGGGTCCGGCGGAGGAGGTTGCGCGCTACAAACGGGTGTTCGGCGTGGGCGAACAGGTGGCGTCCGAGGTGCGCGTCTGATCAGCCGATCACCCGCGCGGCGCAATCCATGGCACGGGCAAGATGGCGGGGGTGGACCGGATCGCCCGGCGCCAACCGTGTCATCGCCCAGCCGACCGAGGCGCAGCAGCGCATCAGCGTGAAGGCTTCGACCATCGCTCGGTCGGTGGTGCCGTAACCCTCCATCAACGCATCGCGGATGTCGGGGTAGGCAGCCTCATCCAGATTCTGCGCCAGTGCCGTGCCCAGATCGAACAGCCGGAATCCCCAGCCGCTGTCATCAAAATCGATCAGGGACAGCCGGTCGCCATCGACAAAGATGTTTTCGCGTAAAAGGTCGGCGTGAATCGGGGCAATTTTTGCGCCTGCTGCCAGATGGATGGTCATGCGGCCGTGCAGGAAATCACGCGCTTCGGTCAGGCGGGCGCGCTGTCGGGGTGTGGCCTCGGGGTGGTCCCAGAAACGACCCCACAGCGGGGCCTCGCCCACAAGGCCTGCAATGTCCCACCTGGGGCGGGTAAAGTTGTCGGGCAGGGTCAGCCGGTCGGTTGCGCTGTGGAACTGCGCGATTAATGCGCCAAAGGCATGGTGCAGGCGCAGGTTCTGCGCGGGCTGATAGGGCAGTGGTTGGCCGCCCGCGCCCAAGGGCACGCCCGAAACCCATTCGATGACCGAAGCCGCCCGGCCACCCGGCAATTCGGCCAAAAGGTCGCCGCCCAGATGGGGCAAGGCGGCTGGCACAGCGACACCTTCGGCCGCCAGGGCCGCGCACCACCACAGCTCTGACCGGATGGCCGCGAAATCCTGATAGCCGGGCCGGTGCAGCCGCAGCGCCGCGCGCGTGCCATCCGCCAGCCTGATTTCATAGACTGCGTTTTCGCGGTGGCTTAGCAGACGAACCACATGGGCACCCCATCGGGCAGCAGCCTGTTGCGCAAGGGGATCGGTCATTCGTCATCCTCGACCTTGCCGCGCAGGGATTTCACATCGCCGCGCGCCTGTTTGGCGGCGATACGGCGGCGCTGGCTGCCCAAGGTGGGCTTGGTGGCGATGCGTTTCTTCGGGGCGACCAGTGCGGCACGGATCATCTCGGCCAGCCGCTCGCGCGCGATTTCACGATTGCGGGCCTGGCTGCGGGTGTCCTCGACCTGAATGACCAGCGCGCCCTCCAGCGTCCATTTCCGACCCGCGATCCTTTTGAGCCGCGCTTTGACCGGCGCGGGCAGGTGGGGCGACCGCTCGGCCTCGAACCGCAATTCGACGGCGGTGGAGACCTTGTTTACATTCTGCCCACCGGGGCCGGAAGAGCGCACAAAATTTTCGCTGATTTCCCAATCGGCGATGCTTAAGGTTTCAGTTATCCACAGCATGTTTCACCAAAGAGAAAGGGCCGCCGTTGGTGGCGACCCCTTCCGAGATCCAAGGAGATGGGCCAGTTAGGTTCAAGCCCAATCATCGGTTTGATTTCAAGGGTTTGCCCTTAAAAATCCCCCCCGATAACTGTCCCGACACGTCTCTCCAACGTCACTCTAGACACTGGATCACCTCCTTTCGAAAAGTTGCCGATAAGGTAAGCCTGACACAGATTTTGTGTTTGTCAAAAGTTTTTACGCTACCCGTGCGGCCCGGCGCTGGACTGCCAGTCTGAACGGCAAAAGTGCCACGCCATCGACCAGAACCTTGACGCAGAAATCCGCGACAGCCAGCGACGCCCATAGCGGAACGGCAGGGCCAAAGCCCAAAAGCGACACGGAACCGGCGGCCCAGGACACGTCATTGCCCGGTTCAAGCCAGATGAAGGCGCTGGCAAAGGCCAATGGGAAGAAAATTGCGGTATCGACGGCAGAGCCTAAAAAAGAGGCAAAGAACGGAGCTTGCCACCAGGTTGCCCGTCGCAGGCGAGAAAAGACGGCGATGTCGAGCAGTTGCCCGACCAGGAACGCCGTGCCCGAAGCCAGCGCCACGCGCAGGGTGACCAAGGGGCCGAACTCACCCGCAATCTGCGTGCCGATCACCGAACACAAGAGGCCGGTAAGGAAGCCTGCGTAAACCACCCGTCGCGCGGCGGCGGCACCATGAAAGCGATTGGTCAGGTCGGTGACGAGAAAGGCCACGGGATAGGTGAAAGCCCCCCAGGTCAGCCATTGGCCGACCGGAAACTGCACAAGGATGTTGGAGGCCACCACAATGACGGCCATCGCCAGAATGGCGGGAAGCAGAGCGCGCATGATTTGATCCGTTTTTTACAAGGTCGCGGAGACTTGGCCCCATCGTGGGGACGCGGGGCCATAGGCCGAAACGGATCGTGCGTCAATTGCCTAGCGTGATTTCAATACATCCATGCACTGCTTTGGCAGGTCGGCCATGGTGTATTGGCGCGGGCCCTTCTTCTTGGGCGCATCGTCATCTTCGGGTTTTTTCTTCGAGGGCTTGGGGTGCAGATAGTCGTCCGAAACCCACCACATAAGCGTGTCGTCGCAACCGTCCCCGCCATTCGACAGATCGGCCACGGTGGGTTTTTGCGTCTCGCACAGCCGCGCGCCCTTGGGGCATTTCAGGCGCACATGGAAATGGGTGTCATGTCCGCCGATGGGACGGATTTTCTGCAGCCACTTCTTGTCGGCTTTCGTTGCAGACTGGCACAGGGCGATCTTGACAGCGGCGGCCACGAAGATGCGGTCCACCCGTGGGTCCGAAGCCGCCATCTGCAACAAGGCCGCCCGGTCCGGCGTCCAGTCCTTGGTGACCGATTTCTGGTCGGCCGATCGGACGGGGATGGACGAAATGCTTTCCCGCTGGTCGGCAGACAAGCTCAGCGAGCGTGGCCGCAGCCACCAGATATCGGCATCCAGCCCGATCTGGTGGCTGGCATGGCCCGATGTCATCGGGCCGCCACGCGGCTGGCTGATGTCACCCACATAGATGCCGGGCCAGCCCACTTGCGTGGCCATCACAGACAGATCCTGCAAAAAGCCGATCATCACCGGCTGGCCGAAGTTGCGGTGCCGCGACAGGCGCATCGCCTGCCAGGTCGGCCCGGTTTCCGGCAGTTGCTGCAAGCCTGCCGCACAGCCCTTGGCATAGCTGCCCACGGGCATCGGGTCTTGCTGACTGGGTGTCGCGACGGCACCAAACAGCTTGTTGGCCAGTTTTTCGGCCTGCGCCGGCAGGGGCGCCACCAAAAGAGCCAGCAAAAGAAGATTGCGGATCATGCCTGTTCTCCTTTCGGATTCACCCAGACAAGCAGGACAAGCCCCACAAGGAACAACAGGATGATGGGCGAGATACCCAGCCGCGCGCTGCCAGTTATCGTGGTGGCAATGGTGATCAATGCGGGGGCGATGAAACTTGTGACCTTGCCTGAAAGGGCGAACAGGCCGAACGCCTCGGTTGCGCGGTCGGGCGTGGTATGGCGCAGCACCATGGTGCGGCTGGCCGCCTGCAACGGCCCGCCCGCGGCCCCGATCAACCCGCCGCAGATGTAGAAAATGATATCCGGCAGGTTCGAGGCCGAATCCATCGGAATGCCCCACAGGCTCTCCCGCTCCATCCCCACGATCACAAGGCAAACGAGGATCAGCACGACAATCGACCCCACGATCACCGGCTTTGGTCCGAACCGCGTATCCAGCTTGCCGCCCCACCAGCTTGCGATCATCGCCGTTACGCCGCCCAGGATGCCGAAAACCCCGATCTGGGTGATCGACCAGTCCAGCACGTTCGAGGCATAGACCCCGCCAAAGGCATAGATGCCGGTCAGCGCATCGCTGTAGGCCAGCGCCGAGCCCAGATAGGCCGACAGGCTGCGGCGGAACTTCAGACTGCCTATCAGCTCTTTCAAACTGGCCAGCGCGGCCCCGATATGCAGCGCGCCCGCGCCGCCCTTGGGTTCCTTGACCCAGAGGGCGAAGGGGATCATGAAGATGATGTACCAAAGCGCGGTAAAGGGGCCGACAAAGCGGGTGCCCTCGCGTGCCTCGGGGTCAAAGCCGAGCACCGGATCAATCCCGATCAGGGTTTTCCCGGTGGAAGAGCTTTCGGCAAACAATGCCAGCATGATGAACAGGGCGATCAGCCCGCCAAGATAGCCAAAGGCAAAGCCGCTGCCGGAAATCTTGCCGATATCTTCGCCATCGGTCAGCGTGGGCATCAGGGCGTTGGTAAAGATCGTGGCGAACTCCATCCCGATCAGCCCGATGCCGAACATGATGGCCCCCCAGCGCAGGGTGCCGATCTCGCCCCCCGGCATCATCCACCACAGGCTTGCCGCCCCCAGCACATACAGCGCCGAAAAGATCCAGACCCATACCAGCCGCCGCCCGGTTCCTTGCGCCACCGCCCCCAGCACCGGCGCCATCAGCGCGATGATCAGCGAGAAACAGGCGTACCAGAACCCCCAGTAGGATTGCGCGGCCGCCTTTGCCGCCTCCTCCTCAAGCCCGGCGCCCATGTAATAGCCGCGGGCGACCTCGGCGAAATAGGGGCCGAAGACGAAGGTCAGCAGAAGGGTGTTATAGGGTTGGCTGGCCCAGTCAAAAAACCACCAGCCCCAGATGCGCTGTCGCTGCGTTGCCATGCCTGCCCCCTCGTTTGCGCCGATCAAGCCCGAAGGCGGGTCAAATGGCAAGCTGTGGCGTGATGCCCTAGACCGTGACACCGGGGGTTTCTGGGGGCCATGTGCGCGCCGCATCGCCGGCGATCCAGGCATGGACCCAATCGGGCAGGGGCGGGCTTGCCTCGGCCACACCAAGTGCCGCCATAGCCTCGGCCGCCGGAACCATGCCGCCCTTCGAGATTACCGCAGTGCGAACCAGGATGGCCGAGGTGCAGTCACCGCCACGCCACATGCTTTGCTCGATATAGATGAAGCGGGCGTCCCAGCCGATCACCCGGCTGACCATGGTCAGCTTTTGAAACAGCGTGACCCGGCGGCGATAGCGGGTGGTGTTGCCCGCAACCGTCGCCCCCCAACGCTTTTCCCTGACCAGCCGGTCATAGCCGATCCGCTTCAGCATGGGCAGGCGGCCAAGGTCATACAAGGTCAGGGTGCGACCGTTGTTCAGTTCGCGCCACGGGTCCAGATCCCATGGCCAGATGCGCACGGTCGAGACATGGGCCTCGAACGGGCCAAGACGGGGGGCTTTGCGGAACTTCCACAGCTCCTGCCACATGCGAAGATAGGGGTACATCGGCGTCGCTCCTGTTCCGGGCCATGGGTGCCGTGCGGGTGCGGGGGCGTCAAGCGAAACGCTGCGGCAAGACTTGCCCTTTTGGGGGCATCGCCCTAGAAATCCACAATCCCTTGTGGCCGGAGCCAGATATGACCACCATCTTCCAGGTGCTGTTGCTGATCGTCGATATCGCGAAATGGATCGTGCTGGCCAATGTCATCATGTCCTGGCTGGTCAATTTCCAGGTGCTGAACCTGCGCCAACCCATCGTGTCGCAAATCTGGTATGGCCTGCGCGGCATTCTGGAGCCGATCTACGCCCAGATCCGCCGTGTCGTTCCGGTGATCAGCGGGATCGATTTTGCGCCGCTGGTGTTGCTGATCGGCATTTTTGCGCTGCGACAGGCCATCGTGAACAATATGTACGCCCTTGGCTGAGCTTGACGTCGCCTTAATCCACCGCCGGGCAAACTGATTTACATGACATTCGATGCAAGTTTGACCGATGATCCGCAGGCGCTTCTGGCGCGGGTCTTTGGCTTTGCCTCGTTCCGTCCCGGTCAGGCCGAAATCGTTCAAGCGGTGACGGCAGGGCGCAATACCCTTGCCATCATGCCCACGGGGGGCGGCAAGTCGCTGTGTTTTCAACTGCCCGCCCTGTGCCGGGTGGGGGTGACGGTGGTGATCTCGCCCCTGATCGCGCTGATGCGCGATCAGGTCCGCAGTTTGCGGGCGGCGGGGGTCGAGGCCGGGGCGCTGACTTCGGGCAATACCGAGGAAGAGACCGAGGCGGTGTTTCAGGCGCTGGATGAGGGGCGACTGAAGCTGCTTTACATCGCGCCCGAACGGCTGGCCTCTGCCGCTACACTGCCCATGCTGCGCCGGATTGGCGTATCGCTGATTGCCGTGGACGAGGCCCATTGCGTCAGCCAGTGGGGCCATGATTTCCGCCCCGATTATCTGCGCATCGGCGAGGTGCGCCGCGCCTTGCGCGTGCCCCTGGCGGCCTTTACCGCCACAGCCGATGCCGAAACGCGCGAAGAAATCACCGCGCGGCTGTTCGATGCCCAGCCACCCGAGACTTTCCTGCGCGGATTTGACCGGCCGAATATCCATCTTGCCTTTGCGGTGAAAGACAGCCCGCGCGAGCAGATCTTGCGCTTTGCCGGCGCGCGCAAGGGGCAGTCGGGCATCGTCTATGCCGCCACGCGGGCCAAGACCGAAACGCTGGCGCAGGCGCTGCGCGAGGCAGGCCACCCGGCCTGCCACTATCACGGCGGGATGGATGCGGATGACAGGCGGCGCGTGGAAATCCGGTTCCAGCAGGAAGACGGGCTGATCGTGGTGGCCACCGTCGCCTTCGGCATGGGGATCGACAAGCCCGACATCCGTTGGGTTGCCCATGCCGATTTGCCCAAGTCGATAGAGGGCTATTACCAGGAAATCGGCCGGGCTGGCCGCGACGGGGCGGCGGCGGAAACGCTGACCCTCTATGGCCCTGACGACATTCGTTTGCGTCGGGCGCAGATCGACGAATCTTTGGCCCCGTCCGAGCGGAAAGAGGCCGACCATGGCCGCCTGAACGCGCTTTTGGGTCTCGCCGAGGCGGTCGATTGCCGCCGCCGCCTGCTTTTGGGCTATTTCGGCGAGGTGCTGGATCAGCCTTGCGGCAATTGCGACCTGTGCGACCGGCCGGCCAAGGTGTTCGATGCGACGGAAGTTGTGCGCAAGGCGTTGTCGGCGGTGTTGCGCACCGGCGAATGGTTCGGTGCGGGGCATCTGATCGACGTGTTGACCGGCAATGCCACCCCCAAGGTGAAAGAGCGTGGCCACGATGGCCTGCCCACCTTCGGCGTCGGGCGCGATCTGTCGAAGCCCGCTTGGGGCGCAGTGTTCCGCCAGATGATGGGCCGCGACCTGCTGCGCCCCGATGCCGAACGGCATGGGGCGCTGCGGATGACCGACAATGCGATTCCGCTTCTGAAGGGTGAGGCCAATATCACCCTGCGCCAGGATACCATCGACCGCGCCCGCCCCATGGTGGCGGTGAAGTCACAGGTTACGGACGAGGATGCGCCGCTTCTCTCCGCGCTCAAGGCCAAACGCCGTGCGCTGGCCGAGGCGGCGGGCGTTCCGGCCTATGTCATCTTCGCCGACCGCACGCTGATTGAACTGGCCGAAAAGCGCCCTGATACGCTGGATGCGATGATGGGCATCACCGGTATCGGAGCAAAAAAGCTGGAGAGCTTTGGCGCGGCCTTCCTGGAGGTGATCACCGGCGCGCCGCCCGTGCCGCTGCATCCGGCCCGGATGAAGCTGGCCGGTCGGCCCGCGGGCACGCTGTTTGACCAGTTGGCCGAGGTGCAACTGCGTCTGCAACGTGGGCATGACGGCACCGGAAAGCCCCTGTCTTGCTCTACCGCCGAGCTGCGCCGGATCGCTGAGGCGCGGCCTTCATCCCTGTCCGATCTGGCCCATGTCAGCGGCCTTGGCGAACAGAAGATCGATCGTTTTGGCGAGGCATTCCTTGAGGTTCTGCGCGAGGCGTAAGCGGAAAAACACCGCTTTTGCGCTTCCCCTTCCTGAAATATCCCACGGGGGTCCGGGGGTGTGAAACCCCCGGCCTTGGCCAAAAGCGCCAGTGCTCAGTCGAATGTCCCCGTCACCCGCCCGAACAGCATGAAGGCGCGGGCTGTGCGGGTGTCTGACAGCTCTGCCAGATCGGCGTCGCTTGCGTTGCGCTCGAACTCTTGAAACGCCCGGTCGAAGGTGCGCAGGAAGTGGTGGGCCGCATCGCGGAACACCGGGTCTTCGCGCATCCGGCCCGCGGTCAGCGCCAGCGATGAACGGTCGCGCACGCCGCCAAGGGGGGCAATGGCGCGGCCACGCTCTCCTGCGGCGAATTTGCGCCAGAACTCGGGCCGGGCGCGGTCTGGCTTCAGATCATCCATGAAGATGCCGTCCTGCGCCAGCAGGGTCAGCACATCCTGCGCGGCGCGGATCAGCTTGGCCGCAGTCCGGTCCTCAAGCGCAAGACGCAAGGCGCGAAACCCTTCCTTGTCGTCGGGGCTTTCGGGAAATTGCAGGGCACGGATGAAATCAGGCACCGACAGTGGCGGGCGCAGATCTTCGGCCGGGGTGCCAAGCGCCAGCGCGGGCTGTTCACTCTGCGGTTCAGGCCGGGGTGCCGTCATGGCCGCCTTGCGGTCGGCCGAGGGCACCGACAGACTGGCATCGCGCCGAGAGGTAAAGCTGGCCATCGCCGTTTCGGTGCTGCGGGTCGCACGCTCGATCTCGGTCAGCTTCTTCTCGACAGAGGGCTTTGCAACGGCCTGGCTGGCGGCATAGTCACGCCGCAGGGCCTCGACAGTGGCGTGCAACCTGCCTGCCTCTGCCCGCAAGGTGCGCAGCGACCGCAAGGTGACGACGGCTGTCCAGATCAGCACCAGCGGCAGGAACACGACCAGCAGCGATAGCGCCAGCCCCGGCGCAGATTCGCCCGGCGCTGTCAGCGCATAGGTCCCCACCGCCACCATCCAGACAAAGCTGAGCAGCGCGGCGAAAATCTCGGTCATCGGCGTCTGCGACAGGTCGCGCGGTGCCGGATCAGGCCTTTGGTCGTCGGGCAGGGTCATGCACCGTCCCCGCTGGGGTCAGAGATAGCGAATCGTGACGACTTCGTAGCTGCGCTGGCCGCCGGGTGTGCGCACGTCCACGCTGTCGCCTTCATCCTTGCCAATCAGGGCGCGTGCCAGCGGCGAGCGGATGTTCAGCTTGCCCGCTTCGATATCGGCCTCGGTCTCGCCCACGATCTGGTAGGTTTTTTCCTCGTCATTGTCTTCGTCAACAATGGTCACGGTCGCGCCAAACTTGATCGCGCCCGACAGCTTGGACGGGTCGATCACTTCGGCCAGCGACAGGACGCCTTCCAGTTCCTTGATGCGGCCTTCGATGAAGCTCTGCTTTTCGCGCGCGGAATGATATTCGGCGTTTTCCGACAGGTCGCCATGCTCACGCGCCTCGGCAATCGCGCGGATCACGGCGGGGCGCTCCACCGATTTCAGGATCTTCAGCTCTTCGTCCAGCGCGTTGAAACCCGCGCGCGTCATCGGAATTTTTTCCATGGCCTTTTCACGCAAATGATAAGGTCACAGCCTTGTGGGCCATGACCTTTGAACCTCGTCCCCTTCACCTGACCCGATGAGACCCCGGATTGCAAGAGGGTATGCCGGGTTTCGGCAAGGACCTGTCGCGAGCGGGTAAGAAAGTTTCCCTCATGCTGCGATGCCGAAATATGATGTTGCGTCATGGTTGACCTGTGGTCCGCCTTGGGGCAATCACGCAAGCGCGACCCATAAACTGCAAGCAGAACCGGGACGGGGGAACAGCCATGCCACAGGATATCCAGCGCGAGGCGATGGAATATGATGTCGTCATCGTCGGCGCAGGCCCGTCGGGCCTGTCTGCGGCGATCCGGCTGAAGCAGTTGGACCCGGACCTGTCGGTCGTGGTGATGGAAAAAGGATCGGAAGTCGGCGCCCATATCCTTTCGGGTGCGGTGCTGGACCCGTCGGGCCTTGATGCGCTGCTGCCCGACTGGCGCAGCATGGACGCGCCGATCAAGACCGAGGTGAAGGAGGACAACTTTTTCATCCTCGGACCGGCCGGGCATATGCGCATTCCGAACTGGCCGATGCCGCCCCTGATGAACAACCATGGCAACTACATCGTCTCGATGGCGAATGTCTGCCGCTGGATGGCGCAGGTGGCCGAGGGCCTTGGGGTCGAGATTTTCCCCGGCATGGCCTGCTCGCAACTGGTTTACGGCGACAAGGGCCAGGTTGTCGGCGTGGTTGCCGGTGAGATGGGTCTGGCTGCCGATGGCACGCCCGGCCCGAATTATGAACCGGGGATGGAACTGCGCGGCAAATATGTCTTCCTGTCGGAAGGCGTGCGCGGCTCGCTCGCCAAGGAAGTCATCGCCAAATACGACCTGTCCAAAGGCCATTGCCCGCAAAAGTTCGGCATTGGCATGAAGGAAATCTGGGAGATCGACCCCAGGAAGCACCGGGAAGGCACGGTCACGCATACGATGGGCTGGCCGCTGGGCAGCAATGCCGGGGGCGGCAGCTTCATCTATCACCTTGAGAACAATCAGGTTTATGTTGGTTTTGTGGTTCACCTGAACTACAAGAACCCCTACCTCTACCCCTACATGGAATTCCAGCGGTTCAAGCATCACCCGATGGTGGCCGAGCTGCTGAAAGGTGGCAAGCGCGTGGCCTATGGCGCACGGGCGATTTCCGAAGGCGGCTGGCAGTCGATTCCGAAGATGGTGGCGCCGGGCGTGGCGCTGCTGGGCTGCACCGCCGGTTTGGTCAACGTGCCGCGCATCAAGGGCAACCATAACGCCATGCTGTCGGGCAAGGCTGCGGCGGAGGCGGCCTATGCCGCCATTCAGGCGGGCCGTTCGGGCGATGAGCTGAACGATTACGAGGCCGATGTCCGCGGCGGGCCGATTGGCAAGGACCTGAAAAAGGTGCGCAACGTCAAGCCGCTGTGGTCGAAATATGGCCTGATCGCCTCGCTGCTGGCCGGTGGGGCCGATATGTGGGCTAATACCTTTGGCCTGACGGTTCTGGGCACGCTGAAACATGGCAAGACCGATGCGGCGGCGACAGAAAAGGCCGCCAAGCACAAGCCGATCGACTATCCGCGCCCCGACGGTGTGCTGTCGTTCGACCGGCTGACCAACGTCGCCTTCAGCTTTACCAACCATGAGGAAAGCCAGCCCGCCCACCTGCGGCTGAAAGACCCGTCGGTTCCAATCAAGGTCAACCTGCCGGAATTCGCCGAACCGGCGCAGCGCTATTGCCCGGCGGGGGTGTACGAGGTGATTTCGGAAGAGGGGAAAGACCCCCGCTTCCAGATCAACTTCCAGAACTGCGTTCACTGCAAGACCTGCGACATCAAGGATCCGTCGCAGAACATCGTGTGGACCACGCCGATGGGCGGCGACGGTCCGAACTATCCCAATATGTGAAACCACACATCTGCGCGAGAATCGGCGGGCCGGGGGGCACAATTCCCCGGCCCGCATTGCTTTGGCGGGCGGCGCGTTCTAGCTTTACCCCAATCTTTGGAGAGTGTTGTTCATGCCTTCGCGTTTCGTCAAAGCCGCCCTTGCCTCCACCGCGCTTGCCCTGTGGGCGCTGGGCCATCCGGCTTGGGCCGTTGATGGCAACCCCGGTGCCTATCTGGCGGCACAGGCGGCGCTGGCACAACATGATTTCGCGGGCGCAGTGGATTGGTATGGTCAGGCCTTGCAGGGCGATCCGACCAATCCCCTGCTTTTGGAGGGGGCGGCACTTTCAAACCTGTCGCTGGGTCGCACCGATGAGGCTGCAAAACTGGCGGCAGAGATGGCCAAGACCGACAAGCCTAGCCTCGTCAGCTTTCTGACCCAGATTGACGCCGGTGCCCGCAAGGGCGATTTCGATGCCGTTCTGGCCACCGTCAAGGCCGATCCGGGGGCGGGCACGCTGCTGGTCGGCCTAGTCACGGCCTGGTCTGAACTGGGCCGGGGGCGCATGTCTGAGGCGCTGGATGCCTTTGACAACCTTGCCAAGAACCGGCAACTGGCAAATTTCGCACTTTATCACAAGGCGTTGGCCCTTGCTTCTGCCGGGGATTACCAAAGCGCCGACAACATCCTGTCGGGCAAGGCAGTCGGTCCGATTTCCATGACGCGGCGCGGCGTGGTGGCGCATGTGCAGATCCTGTCGCAGATGGAGCGGAATGCTGATGCGCTGACCCTGCTGGATCAGGCTTTCGGTCCGGGGCCGGACCCGATGGCCGATGATCTGCGCCGCCGCCTGAAAGCCGGAGAGCCCTTGCCCTTTGATATGGCACGCAATGCCAAGGATGGCTTGGCCGAGGCTTTCTATACCCTCGCCACCGCGCTGAAAGGACAGGCCGAGGATGCCTATACCCTGCTTTACAGCCGGATCGCCACCGACCTGCGGCCCGACAATGCCGATGCGGTGCTGTTGACGGCGGGCCTGCTGGAACAACTGGGCCAGCATGACCTGGCGACCGAGGCTTATGCCAAGGTGCCCGCCGACAGCCCGATTTTCCATATTGCCGAAATGGGCCGTGCCGATGCCGCCTATGCCTCGGGCCGCAAGGAAGCTGCGGTCGAAATCATGCAGACGCTTGCCCGCAGTCACCCCGATCTCTTGGTCGTGCAGGTGGGTCTGGGCGATATCCTGCGCCGTGAGGAGCGGTTTTCCGAGGCGCGCGCCGCCTATGACGCTGCGTTGGCGCTGGTGCCGGAACCGCAGCCGAACCACTGGGCGATTTTCTTCAGCCGTGGCATCTGTGCCGAGCGTTCGGGCGACTTTCCGGCCACCGAAGCCGACATGCGCGAGGCGCTGAAGCTGAACCCTGATCAGCCTCAGGTGCTGAACTATCTGGGGTACAGCTATGTCGATCGTGGCCAGAATCTGGACGAGGCGCTGGGCATGATCAAACGCGCCGTCAAGGCAGAGCCTGAGTCGGGCATGATCATCGACAGTCTGGCCTGGGCCTATTTCCGCCTTGGCCGCTATCAGGAGGCGGTCGAGCCGATGGAGAAGGCCTCACTGCTGGAACCTGTGGACCCTGTGGTCACCGACCATCTGGGTGATGTTTACTGGAAGGTGGGGCGCCAGCGTGAGGCCGAATTCCAATGGCACCGCGCCCTGTCGTTCAAACCGACCGAAGCCGATGCCAAGCGCATTCACCAAAAGCTGGAAATCGGACTGGATGCGGTGATGGCGTCAGAGGCGGCCAATCCGGTCAAGCAAGAAGCGGCCACGAATGGCGGTTGAAACGGCGCTGGCCCGCGCCAAGGTAAACCTGTGTCTGCATGTCACCGGACAGCGGGCAGATGGCTACCATCTGCTTGATTCCCTGGTGGTCTTTGCCGAAACTGGCGATCATGTTTCCGTATCGCCCGCGGCCGATCTGTCATTGCGCGTGATCGGTCCGCAAGGGGGGGGGCTGGGCGCGGGGCCTGATAACCTGTGCCTGCGAGCGGCGCGGGCCTTTGGCCTGCCGCAGGGGGCGACGATCACCTTGGACAAGCATTTGCCCATCGCCTCTGGTATCGGGGGGGGCTCGGCTGATGCCGCGGCGGTGCTGCTGGCGCTGTCGCGGCTGTGGGATGTGGCCTTGCCCGACGCAGCGGCCGTATTGGCGCTTGGGGCGGATGTGCCGATCTGCCTTGCCGGAGTGCCGGCGCGGATGCGTGGTGTGGGCGAAAGGGTTGACCCGGTTTCCGACCTGCCGGACATCTGGCTGGTGCTGGCCAATCCCGGTGTCGCCGTTTCTACCCCGGCGGTGTTTCGCGCTCTGGTGCGGCGCGATAATCCGGGCTTGCCCAAGGTGTTGCCTCATTGCGCCACGGCGGCAGAGCTGGCCGAATTCCTGCGCGCGCAGCGCAATGACCTTGAATCCGCCGCCCTGACCTTGGCCCCGCAGGTAGGTCTGGTCACGGCGGCGCTGTCGGCGCAACCGGGGTGCCTGCTGGCCCGGATGTCAGGTTCAGGCGCCACATGCTTCGGGCTGTTTTCAACGGCGATACAAGCGGATGAGGCCTCACAGGCCCTGCGCCTTGCGCATCCCGATTGGTGGGTGCGGTCGGCGAAAATGGCATCCTAGCGGATGCGAGAGACCACAAAATCGGCCAGCTCACCCAGCACATCGCGCAATGGGTGATCGGGCAGCCCTTGCAAGGCGTCGCGGGCCTTGGCCGACCACATCAGCGCATCGTTGCGCGCGGCCTCCATCGCGCCGTGGCGCTGCATCAGGGCAATCGCCCGCTCCAGATCGCCGTCGCCCTGTCGGCCTTTTTCGATGACACGAATCCAGAAGGCGCGCTCTTCGGCACCGGCCCTGGCCACCGCCTTGATCACCGGCAGCGTCAGCTTGCGTTCGCGGAAATCATCGCCAGTGTTCTTGCCGATCACGGCGCTTGTGCCGCCATAGTCCAGAAGATCGTCGGCGATCTGGAAGGCGATCCCCAAGGCGTCGCCATAGTCGAACAGGGCGCGCACCTGGGCCTCGTCCGCACCCGAAATCACGCCCCCCACCTCGGTTGCCGCCGAAAACAATGCGGCCGTCTTGCCGCGCACGACCTTTAGATAAATGGCCTCATCGGTCGCCAGATCTTGTGCGGCGGTCAGTTGCAGCACCTCGCCTTCGGCAATCGTGGCCGAGGCATTGGCCAGAATGCCCAACACCCGCATGTTGCCGCTTTCAGTCATCAACTGAAAGCTGCGGGCGAAGAGATAATCGCCGACCAGAACCGAGGATTTGTTGTCCCATAGCAGGTTCGCCGTGGGCCGCCCGCGCCGCTGGGTGCTTTCATCGACCACATCGTCATGCAGCAGCGTCGCAGTGTGGATGAATTCGACCGTCGCGGCCAGATGAACATGATAAGGTCCGGCGTACCCGCATAGCCGCGCCGCCGCCAGCGTCAGCATCGGGCGCAACCTTTTGCCGCCCGCCTCGATCAGATGGGCGGTGACTTCGGGAATGCGGGGGGCGTGTTCGCTGGCCATCCGGTCGCGGATCAGCGCATTCACCGCAGCCATATCCGCCGCCAGCATCTCGGCCAGTTGGTCATGCGGTGTTTTGACGGCGGTATCCAAGCTCATCACCATTCCCCACGGGTCTCGACTTTTCCGGGCGGGGGCCGCATCACTGGCGGTATGAAGCTCTTGCTCCAGACGACCGACCCCACCACCATCGCCTTCGCTCAGGCCTTGCTTCAGGGCGAGGGTATAGACAGCTTTGTGCTGGACGTCCACACGAGCGTCCTTGAAGGCGGCCTTGGTTTCATCCCCCGCCGCCTGATGGTGGCAGATCGCGACTGGTTTATGGCCAGCAGCGCCTTGCGCGACAATGGAGTTGAGGTGGCGCGATGATCTTTGCCATGGACGATCTGTCGCAGGATGCCTTCTTGTGCGGGCGGCTTCACCTTTGGCAGCCGCTGAAAGGGTATCGCGCGGCAACCGATCCGGTATTGCTGGCGGCGGCCTGTCCGGCAGAACCGGGGCAATCGGTGCTGGACCTAGGCTGCGGGGCAGGGGCGGCGGCCCTGTGCCTGGCGGCCCGGGTGCCCGGTTTGCGTCTGGCGGGGCTGGAATTGCAACCCGGCTATGCCGCGCTTGCTCGGCGTAACGCCGAAGCCAACGGCCATGCGATGCAGGTGGAAGAGGGCGATCTGGCCCATATGCCGCGCCCGCTGCGGGTGGATTTCGACCATGTAATCGCCAATCCGCCCTATTACGCGAAGGGGGGGACGCCCTCGCCCCGCAAGGTGCGGGCCACCGCCATGCAGGTGAACACCCCGCTGACCGACTGGGTTCAGGCCGCCGCGCGCCGCTTGCGGCCGGGGGGCTGGCTGACGATGATCTTTGGCGCAGATGGCCTGCCAGAGGTTTTGGGCGCCTTGGGCAGCCGGATGGGGTCGGCCGCCGTCTTGCCTCTGGCTGCGCGGCAGGGGCGGGCGGCAGGCCGGGTGATCCTGCGGGCGAGAAAGGGCGGACGGGCCCCGTTCCGCCTGCTGTCGCCGTTTGTGATCCATGAAGGGGTCGCCCATGATGGCGACCGAGAAAGCTATACTTCACGCGCAAATGAAGTGCTGCGCCAGGCCGCGCCACTTTCCGCCGAGTTTGATTGAAATCTGGCGCGACCTCTCGCCACGCCGTGTGGCGGATATGCGAAGAATTGGTGACACGACTCACGATCCGTGCTGCACTGAGGGGGTCACAACCATCAGGAGGACTGATTTATGACTGTCGCTTCCCACATCGCCGAGCTGAAGAAGAAGCACGACAACCTGTCCAACATGGTCGAGGCGGCGCAGCGCGCACCCGCCTCGGATGATATTCAGATTGCCGAGTGGAAGAAGCAGAAGCTGCGCATCAAGGAAGAGATCAGCCGCCTTCAACAGGCCTGACAGGCCGCAAGCTGGCGCGGGCGGCCAGCGCCGCCCCGCCGGTGATCAGAACCGCCGCCAGCAGCAGGATTGGTGTAGCCTGTGCCCTGCCCCCGACCACGAGGGCCAATGTCGATAGCAGCGGTGCAGCGTAAGAGGCGACGCCCAGCAACTGGATGTCGCCTTTTTTCATGCCCACATCCCATGTGAAAAACGCGGCTCCCACCGGCCCCAGCCCCAAGGCGGCAACTGACAACCACCCCCAGTTCGAGGCGGGCCAAAGAGTTTCCTCGAACACCACATGCGCCAGCAGCGACAAAAGCGCCGTGACAAGGCAATAGACGATGACACTCTCGGTTGGCACCGCGCCCAAGCGGCGCGACAAGACCGAATAGGTGGCCCAAGTGATGGCGCAAATGAAGGCAAGGACCAGACCCGATACCGGCACCGTCGCCCCGTTGTCGCCGCGTGCCAGAATGATCAGCGCAGCCCCCGAAAAGGCGATCAGCGCGCCAAAGACGTGCATCAGGCCCAGCCGCTCACCCGGCAGCAGGCCCGACAGCAGCACGATGAACAGAGGCCATAGATAGGCGATCAGCCCGGTTTCAGCCGCAGGTGCTATGCGAAAGGCGGTGAAATACAGCGCGTGATAGCCGAAAAGTGCAAGCGAGCCAAAGGCATAGACCTTCCACGAGATGCCGCGCAGCACCGCGAAACCTGGCCCGATAGCAAGCCAGATTAGCCCCAAAGAGCCGCCGATGCCAAAGCACAATGCGTTCAAAAGGAACGGCGGCACGGGCGCCGACCCGATGGTCAGCAGCGCCAAGAGCGCCCACATCAGAATGGCGGTAAAACCTATGGCAGTGGCATTTCTGCGCGTCATATCATTCCCTTGTCTGCCGTTTCCTTCAAAGAAAACGGGCCGGAGTTATCAAACTCCGGCCACGCCGTGTTAGGACAAGGTGCTGGAAAGCGAAAGCTCAGACGACGAACTGCCCGCCATTCGCGCTGATGGTCGATCCGGTGATGAAGCCCGCATCGTCCGAGGCCAGGAAGACCACGCAGCGCGCAATCTCTTCCGGCTCGCCCAGGCGGCCCACCGGGATCAGCGGGATGATCCGTTCGTTCAGCACCTTTTCGTCAATGGCCTTGACCATTTCGGTCGCGATATAGCCGGGGCAGATCGCGTTCACGGTAATGCCGGCGCGCGCGCCTTCAGCGGCCAGCGCCTTGGTAAAGCCCAGGTCGCCCGACTTGGCTGCGGAATAGTTCGCCTGACCGGCTTGACCCTTCTGCCCGTTGATCGACGAGATCGAGATCACCCGGCCGAACTTGCGGTCCCGCATTCCCGACCACAAGGGATGGGTCATGTTGAACAGGCCCGTCAGGTTGGTGTCGATAACCTCTTTCCACTGCTGCGGCGTCATCTTGTGGAACATGGCGTCGCGGGTGATACCGGCGTTGTTCACCAATACGTCGACCGGGCCAACCTCGGCCTCAACCTGGGCGATGCCTGCCTTGCAGGCGTCATAATCGGCGACCGACCACTTGTAGGTCGGAATGCCGGTTTCGGCGGTAAAGGCCTTTGCCGCCTCATCATTTCCGGCATAGTTCGCCGCCACCTTGTAGCCCGCCGTCTTCAGGGCTACAGAAATCGCCGCACCGATTCCGCGTGAACCGCCCGTTACCAAAGCCACCCGTGCCATATGATCCTCCTCCAAGGGTTGTTGAAATACCGTTACCGAAACAAATAAGGACGCGCAACTTTATTGCGCGTCCATTTTGCATTTGCAGCAGGATTTTTCTGGCTCAGGCGCGTTCGATACACATGGCAACGCCCATGCCGCCGCCGATGCACAGGGTTGCCAGGCCTTTATTGGCACCCCGGCGATTCAGTTCGAACAGCAGCGTGTTCAGAATCCGCGCGCCCGAAGCGCCGATCGGGTGGCCGATGGCAATCGCGCCGCCATTGACGTTCACGATCGACGGATCCCAGCCCATGTCCTTGTTCACGGCGCAGGCCTGCGCGGCAAAGGCCTCGTTCGCCTCGACCAGATCAAGGTCGCCGACCTTCCAGCCCGCCTTGTCCAGCGCCTTGCGGCTGGCGAAAATCGGGCCGACGCCCATGATCGACGGGTCCAGCCCGGCGGTGGCGTAAGAGGCGATCCGTGCCAGAGGTTTCAGCCCGCGCTTGGCGGCCTCGGCCTCGGTCATCAGCAGAACCGCCGCCGCCCCATCGTTCAGGCCCGAGGCATTGGCCGCGGTAACCGAGCCGTCCTTGGTAAAGGCGGGCTTCAGCTTTTGCATCGCTTCCAGCGTGGCGCCATGGCGGATGTATTCGTCGGCATCCACCACGATGTCGCCCTTGCGGGTCTTGATGGTGAAGGGAATCACCTCATCCTTGAACTTGCCGGCCTTCTGCGCCGCCTCGGCCTTGTTCTGGCTGGCGACGGCGAATTCATCCTGCATGTCGCGGCTGATCTGCCACTGGTTCGCGACATTCTCGGCGGTCTGGCCCATGTGATAGCCGTTGAAGGCATCCCAGAGGCCGTCCTTGATCATCGAATCGATGAAGTTCATGTCGCCCATCTTCTGGCCCGCGCGCAGATGCGCGACATGGGGCGACAGCGACATGCTTTCCTGGCCACCGGCAACAACGATATCGGCATCGCCCAGTTGCACATGCTGGGCCCCCAGCGCCACGGCGCGCAGGCCCGAACCGCAGACCTGATTCAGACCCCAGGCGCTGGCCTCTTTCGCCAGGCCGGCGCGGATCGCGGCTTGGCGGGCGGGGTTCTGGCCCTGTCCGGCCGTAAGCACCTGGCCAAGGATCGTCTCGGACACCTGACCCTTTTCGATTCCGGCCCGTGCCACAACGGCCTCGATCACGGCTGCACCCAGCTCATGCGCCGGCGTGGCCGCGAAAGAGCCATTGAAACTTCCCACGGCGGTCCGTGCCGCGGATACGATTACAACATTGGTCATGTGGCGCCCTCTCCCGAAACTCCCCGACGGCGTTCCTGCCGCCCCGCAGCTTGGCTAGGCGCTGCACCTGCGAAAAGCAAGCGCAAGGGCCAAAGCCAATTGCCGCAGGGGGCAGCAAAGCGCCTTAGCCGGCCTTGCGCAAGGGGGCTTGGGTGGCAAAATCCGGTTTCAGGCTGGGCGCGCCGAACAGATAACCTTGCAGGCACTCCACCCCCATCGCCTGTAACGCCTGCGCCTCGGCGGCCGTTTCAACCGCCTCGGCGACGGTGAACATATGAAAATGCCGGCCGATCGACATCAATGCGCCGACAAGGGCGGCATTGTCGGGGTCCGCATGGATGTTGCGTATGAACTGGCCGTCGATCTTGAGGATGTCGAAGCAGAAGTCCTTGAAGAACCGGATCGCGGTATAGCCCGATCCGAAATCGTCCATGGCAAAGGCGATCCCTTCGCGCTGCAACTCCTCCATGAAGCTGATCACCAGTTCAGGCACCAGCATGGCAGAGCTTTCGGTGATCTCCAGAATCAACCGCTCGCCAATCGTGGGATGGGCGGCCAGCCCGCGTTTCAGCACCCGCATCCAGCGCGGATAACCGATGGAACGTGCGGACATGTTGATGGAAATGCGCAGGCCGGGATGGCGCGCCAGGGTGTTCAACCCGATTTCCAGCGCCAGACAATCGATCTGGCGCCCGGTCTCATGCGCCTCGACCGCATCGATGAAATCGCGGGCGGGGATGACGCGGTTCTGCGGATCGAGGATGCGGATCAGCCCTTCGTGAAAGGCCACCCGCGTGGGATCGCGCGCCAGCACCACCGGCTGCCAGGCCAGACGTGCGCGCTTGGTCGCGATCGCCTCGCGCACCATGTCCATCGTCATCTGATCCTGCGCCGAGATGGCAACGCCCAGCGGGCTTTGCGGGCCGGCAACCGCCTCGACCCTTGGTTTCTTCGGACCATCCGCCATGGCATCCCCCGTTCAATCTTCTGCGCCAGATTGTAGCCATGAAGGTGAGTATGGGGTAAACAGTGAACATTTGAATGAAATGGAAAGATGTCGATGTCCGAAATCATGCGTTGCCCGTGGTGTGGCACAGAGCCGCTTTATGTTGCCTATCATGATGAGGAATGGGGCAAGCCGGAGCGGGATGGGCGCGCCCTGTGGGAAAACCTGATTCTGGAAGGATTCCAGGCGGGGCTGAGCTGGATCACCATCCTGCGCCGCCGCGAGACCTTTCGCGCCGCTTTTCAAGGGTTTGATCCTGTCGTGATCGCCAACTGGGGCGAGGCAGAGGTGCAGCGCCTGCTGGCCGATCCGGGTATCATTCGTCATCGCGGCAAGATCGAAGGCACGATTGCGGGCGCCAGGGCCTTCCTGCGGATCGAGGCGGGCGAAGGCTTTGCCAGTTTCATCTGGCGCCACGTCGGCGATGCCCCATTGGTCAACCACCCGCGCAGCCTGTCCGATGTTGCGGCCCAGACGCCCGAATCGCAGGCCCTGTCCAAGGCGCTGAAGGCCGAGGGGTTCAAATTCTGCGGCCCCACCATCACCTATGCCTTCATGCAGGCTTGCGGGCTGGTGAACGACCATCTGGAAAGCTGTGCCTTCCGGGCCTAGGCCAAAAGAAAAAGCCCCGCAACGTAGCGGGGCTTTTACAAACCTGAACCTGAAATCAGGCCAGAGCGGCCTTGGCCTGTGCCGCGATGGCGTTGAACGCCTCGGGCTCATGCACGGCCAGATCGGCCAGAACCTTGCGGTCCACCTCGATGCCAGCCTTGTTCAGGCCGTCGATCAGGCGCGAATAGGTCATTTCCAGATCGAACAGGCGGACAGCAGCGTTGATGCGCTGAATCCACAGGGCGCGGAACTGACGCTTGCGGACCTTGCGGTCGCGGGTCGCGTATTGTTGTGCCTTGTCAACGGCCTGGGTCGCGGTGCGGAAATTGCGCGAGCGAGCCGAGTAGTAGCCGGAAGCGGCCTTGATCACCTTGCGGTGGCGGGCGTGGGTAACGACGCCGGATTTGACGCGGGACATCTCTGGCTCTCCTTAGCGGTTATACGGCATGTATTTCTTGACGATCTTCTCGTCGCTGTCGCACAGGATCATCGTCCCGGATGCGTCGCGGATGAATTTCGTCGAGCGTTTGATCATGCCGTGGCGCTTGCCGGCCACGCCAGCCTTCACATGGCCGTTGGCCGTGAAGGAGAACCGCTTTTTCGCAGCGGATTTGGTCTTCATCTTGGGCATTTCACTCTCCAGTGTTCGCGCGCGACTCGGCATGCCACATTCGCCGGCCTCGCGGGGTAGTCGAGGCCGCCCCTATAGGGGGGCAGCGGGCAAAGGGCAAGGGCAGAGTTGTTGCTAGCCGATCACCCGGCGAAACACCCGCATGAACACATCAGGGATTTCGCCGAAGGTATAACCCATGGGCCGTTGTGTCAGGGCCACGACGATCAGCACCCCCGCGATCATCAGCATGATCGCGGCGGCCTTGGGCGGACGGCTTTCGGAAAAGGCGGCCAGAAGGGCAGGAAGTGTCAGGGCGGCGATTATGATGCCGATAACTAGGATCAGATCCGTATCCATACACAGGCACTGCCCACGCAATACACCACTGCTGGCAGGTTACTCCGGGTCAACCCGCGAAATCAACCGCTCGTCACAGGGGGCGACGCGCAGGATGTTGGTGGTGCCCTTGACGTTGAAGGGCACGCCCGCGGTCAGCACGATCATATCCTCTTCTCCGGCAAAGCGGTGATCGCGCGCCGCCTTGACCGCCGCCAGAACCGCGCCCTTGAAGCGGTCTTGCGGTTCGGTGATCACGCAATGCGCGCCCCAGATCAGCGCCGAGCGCCGGGCAGTGGACAGCAGCGGCGTCAGGGCGATGATCGGCACCTTTGGCCGTTCGCGCGCCACCAGATTTGCGGTGCTGCCCGACTGGCTGAAGCAGACGATGGCCTTGATGTTGGTCGCCTCGGCAATCTCGCGCGCAGCGGCCACGATGCCGTCGGCGATGGTCTCGCGCTGAACCACGCGGCTGGCATCGATGATGGCGCGGTAGGTCGGATCCTTCTCGACCGACATGGCGACATTGTTCATCGTCGTCACCGCCTCGATCGGGTATTTCCCGGCGGCGGATTCGGCCGACAGCATCACCGCATCGGCCCCTTCGTAAATGGCGGTCGCCACGTCGGACACTTCTGCACGTGTCGGCACCGGCGATTCGATCATCGATTCCAGCATCTGGGTCGCCACGATGACCGGCTTGGCTGCCGCGCGTGCGCCGCGCACAAGCCGCTTTTGAATCGGCGGAACCGAGGTAACCGGCAGCTCGACGCCAAGGTCGCCGCGCGCCACCATGATCCCGTCCGACACCTGAAGGATGGCGTCATAGGCCTTTACCGCCGCAGGCTTTTCGATCTTGGAAAGGATCGCGGCACGCCCCTTGGCAAGGCCGCGTGCCTCGATCACATCCTCGGGGCGCTGCACGAAGGAAAGGGCCAGCCAGTCCACCCCCAGTTCGCAGGCAAATTCAAGATCGCCCCGATCTTTTTCCGACAGCGCAGCCAGGGGCAGCACCACATCGGGCACGTTCACGCCCTTGCGGTTGGAAATCGTGCCGCCCACGGTAACGATGCAATTGGCAAAGTCTTTGCCGCAATCGACGACTTCCAGCCGGATCTTGCCGTCATTCACCAGCAGGCTGGCACCGGGTTCCAGCGCCGCAAAGATTTCGGGGTGGGGCAGTTGCACGCGGGTCACGTCGCCGGGGGCGGCTGACAGGTCCATGCGGAACTTTGCGCCCTCGACCAGCTCTTCCGACCCGTTGGCAAAGGTGCCCACGCGCAGTTTTGGCCCCTGAAGGTCGGCCAGAATGCCGATCGGGCGATCCAGATCGGCCTCGACCTTGCGGATGATTGCGTGGCGGGCGGCGATGTCGGCATGGGTGCCGTGGCTCATGTTCAGGCGGAACACATCGGCCCCGGCCTCGAACAGGGCACGGATCATCGTGTAATCGTTCGAGGCAGGCCCCAGCGTTGCGACGATCTTGACGTTGCGCAGGCGTCTCATGGCAGTTTCCTTTTTCATCTGTCGCGGGCCGCGCGTTTTATCGCGCAAAAGCGACAGGGCGGCAACGGTTCAGGTGCGTTAGCGCTAACTTTTCTGCGTGAGCGTAACACAAACCCTTTTCATCCGCAAAATCCCGCGCCATGCAGCGGAAAACAGGGGGCGTGCAAGATGCAAGAGGCCTATCAGATCGAGGGCGAGGCGCGACCGGGCCGCTGGCTGATCACCTGTGATCATGCCTCGAACGCGGTGCCAGAATGGATTGCCGGGGGTGATCTCGGAATTGGGCCAGAGGATATGGCCCGCCATATCGCCTGGGACGTCGGCGCCTGGGGGGTGGCACAGTGGCTGGGCAGGTTGCTTGACAGCCCGGTGATCGGGTCGTGCTTTTCGCGGCTGGTGATCGATCCGAACCGGGGCGAGGATGATCCGACGCTGGTGATGAAGCTGTATGACGGCACGATCATTCCGGCCAACCGCCACGTCGGCCAGACGGAAACGACCGAGCGGCTGAGCCGCCTTTACCGACCCTATCATTCGGCCTTGGCACGTCTGGCCGGGCGGCAGGCCGATACCGTGATCGTGGCCGTGCATTCCTTTACCCCCTGCCTGAAGGGGCGTCCGCCGCGCCCCTGGCAGGTAGGGGTGCTGTACAGCCATCTTGATGATCGGCTGTCGGTGCCCCTGATCCGTCGGTTGGGAGAGGAGCCCGACCTGTGCGTTGGGGACAATGAACCCTATTCCGGCCACCTGCCGGGCGATGCGATTGACCGCCATGCCTTGCAGACCGGGCGGCTGAACACGCTGATCGAGTTGCGCAACGACCTGATTGCAACAGAAGCCGGGCAGGCGGAATGGGCAGGGCGTCTGGCCCCTATCCTGTCGCAGGTTCTGGGTGGCTAAAGCCCCAGAGCACGCAAAAGCGCGACAAGGCCGACACCGGCCAGCGCCGCGCCCACATCGCTGCGGCTGACATAGGCCACCGCGATGGTTGCCGCCAGCGCCAGCGCCTCGCTCAGGCCACCGGCGGCCAGAGCCATGGCCGTTATGCCGGCCATCACCGCCAGCGGCGTCGCCCGCAATGCGGCGTCCAGCCGGGGTGAGGGCGGCAGATACCGCATCGCCAGATAACCGGCAAAGCGGCAGGCCAGCGCCGCAGCCGCAGCCACCAGCAGGAAGGGCCACAGATCAGCCGGCATCGGCCGCCCTTTGAGTGGGGGCGGTCAGGGCGGCGATACCCGCACCAGCCAGACCGGCGGCCACGATACCCCAGCCTTGGCCTGCCAGATGCCCCACCGCCAGCGCGGCGGTGGCGCCCACAGCCACCGGCACCAGTGACCGGCGCGAATGGATCATCACCGCCATCATCGCGGCGGCAAAGGCGGGCAACATCATGTCGGCCCCCAAGGCACGCGGGTCAGGCAGGATGCTGCCGAACACCGCGCCAATCACCGTGCCCGCCAGCCAGACCACCACTGGCGGCACGCCGGTTCCGGCCAGATAGGCGCGGTCGTCCTCGCCCTGATCAATTGCGCGCATGGTGCCGATCCAGTTGGCGTCGCCCAGAAAAAGCAGGCTAGGCAGCGCGCGCGCAGGCCCTGCCTGCGACAGCCACGGTTGCAGCGTTGCGCCGAACAGCAGATAGCGCGCATTCATAACCAGAACGGTCGCCGCCACCGCCGTCAGCGTGGCATGGCCGGTCTGCAAGACGCTGATCGTGGCCAGTTGGGCAGAGCCGGAAAAAACCCCGGCGCTGAAGGCCGTCGCCCATCCCCATCCCATGCCCGCCTGCGCCGCGACGAGCCCGAAAGCCAGCCCATAGACGAAGATCGGCACCGCAATGGCCATACCAAAGCGAAACCCGCGCCGGAACCCCGCCCAGGTGAACGGTGCGCGTGACATGGTGTCAGATGGCGGCCTTGCGCATTTCTTCCAGATAGATTTCGCGCAGGCGCGGCACCAGCTTGCCCGGCTTGCCAGTGCCAACCGTAGCGCCATCCACCTCGATCACCGGCATCACGAAGGCTGACGCCGAAGAGATGAAGGCCTCATCCGCCTCTTTCGCCTCGTCGATGGTGAACAGACGTTCCTCCACCTCCATCTGCGCCTCGGCGGCAAAGCGCAGCACGGCGGCGCGGGTGATGCCGTGCAGGATGTCGCTGGACAAGGGGCGGGTGATGATGCGGTTGCCCTTGACAATATAGGCGTTGTTCGAGGTGCCTTCGGTGACAAAGCCGTCCTCGACAAACCAGGCATCATCGACGCCCGCCTTCTTGGCCATCATCTTGCCCATCGACGGGTAAAGCAGTTGCACCGTCTTGATGTCGCGCCGGCCCCAGCGGATGTCGGGGATCGAGATCACGCGCAGGCCGATGGTGGCTTGGGGGGTCTCGGCCAGACCGGGTTTCGACTGGGTGAAGGCCACGACCGTCGGCACCACATCGGCGCCCGGAAAGGCAAAGTCGCGGTCGCCGGGGTTGCCGCGGGTGACTTGCAGATAGATCATCCCATCCTCGATGCCATTCCGCGCCACCAGTTCGCGGTGCATCGCCAGCCATTCGGCGTCGGTCAACGGGTTGGCCATGTCCAGTTCCGACAGGCTGCGATCCAGCCGCTTGAGGTGTCCGCCAAAGTCGATCAGCTTGCCACCCAGGACCGAGGTCACCTCATAAACGCCATCGGCCATCAGGAAGCCGCGGTCGAATACCGAAACCTTGGCTTCGGTTTCGGGCAGATAGTCGCCGTTGACATACACGGTGCGGGTCATCGCGGAAACCTTTCGCAAACGGGGTTTGTCCGCGTCTTGGGCCTGCGGACGGATGGGGTCAAGAGGGTTTCGTCTGGACCTGCTCTCTCCTTTCGTCCGCCGTGAGGGGAGGCGGGTGCTTACCCCCACAGCGCGGCGTCTGGCGGCATCAGGGTCGATCCCTCATAGCGCAGCGGATGGGGGCGATCCTCGGCCAGAAGCAGCGGGCCATCAAGGTCGCAGAATGCCGCTCCCTGCGCGAGGATGGCGGCAGGCGCCATCGCCAGCGAGGAGCCGACCATGCAACCGACCATCACCCCAAGGCCCAGCCGCCGCGCCTCGTCACGCGCCTGCAACGCCTCGGTCAGCCCGCCGGTCTTGTCCAGCTTCAGGTTCACCAGATCGTACTTGCCGACCAGCCCGGCCAGCCCATCTGCCGCATGGGCGCTTTCATCTGCACACACGGGCAGGGGGCGGGCAATCTCGGCCAGCATGTCATCGGCCCCGGCGGGCAGCGGCTGTTCGACCAGCGCTACGCCCAGGCGGATCAGATGGGGGGCAAGATGGGTATAGATCTCGGGCGTCCAGCCTTCGTTGGCATCGACGATCAGGGTAGCGTCGGGCGCACCCCGGCGCACCGCCTCCAGCCTTGGCATGTCATCGGGGGTGCCCAGCTTGATTTTCAACAGGGGCCGTGCAGCATTCCGCGCTGCCGCCGCCTGCATGGCCTCTGGCGTATCCAGCGACAGGGTAAACGCCGTCACCACCGGGCCGGGGGCTGGCAGGGCCGCCATTTCCCACACCCGGCGTCCCGCAGATTTCGCGGCCCAATCCCACAGCGCACAATCCACGGCGTTGCGGGCAGCCCCGGGCGGCAGGGCCCGTTGCAACCCTTCGCGCATGATGCTGGCGGGCAGGCTGATGATCTGGGCGGACACGCTGTCCAGCGTCTCGCCATAGCGGGCATAGGGCACACATTCGCCCCAGCCGGTCACGCCATCGCGCGTGATGCGCACGGTCAGCACTTGCGCCTCGGTCTTTGACCCACGCGAGATGGTGAAGGTTTCAGCCAGCCGGAAACGGTCGGCGGTGACGCTCAGGGTGGGGCCTGTCAAGCTGGGGCGAGTCATGGTCTTCCTAATTGATCGGTGCAATCCGTCGCCCGCCAGCGGCAATGCCCTTTTGAATGCGGGTTTCAACATCATTGCCTGCCAGCGCGGCCAGAAAGCCGTTGAATTCAGGCGTGGCGCGGGTGGCAAGGCGGCCAGCCTGAATGGCCAGATCGACCTGATCGGCAGGCAGGTGCAGACGTGTGGGCACCTTGTTCATTTCCTTTTGCATCGGGGCGGGCAGGTTTTCCACCCCGGCCTGCCCAACGAACACCTTGATGTCGCGGCAATCCCAACCGTCAAGGCTGCCGCGCAGCTTTTTCACTTCGGAGGGCGCCAGCGAACAGCGCCATTCGACCAGATCGCCCTCCCAGCGCCGCAACTCTCCGCGCATGGCATCATAGCCCGACCGGGTGGCGGCATACATCGAGGCCGTGGCAATCGACATGCCAAGGCCCATGCCGCCCGGCCCCTGCACCTTCTGCGTCCAGCCATATTCGCTTTCAACCCCGGCGTTGGCGACCAGAAACAGCATCCGCTTCATCCGCACCGCTTCTTCGGGCGTCATGGGCGCATAGGGCTGCTGCGCGCGGGCCCATTCCAGCGCAAGGCCGGTGGTGCCGAAATTGTCGGTGATGCCGCCATCCAGGAGTTTGACATACTTCACCTCCCCACCCTTGGCATAGCTTTCCAGCGCCTGCCCATAGGCGCGCATGGTGGCCGTGGCCTCGGGGTTGAAGCGCGCGGCTGCCAGCCAGTCCGGCTCCTTGTAATGGCAGGTGCCGGGCCGGGCCTCCAGCACGACCGGCGTGAAGACGATGGGAAAGGCGGCAGAGGCCGCAACCGCCTCGGACACTGGCAGTTTCGACAGATCGGAACACAGCGCATCGAAGGTTTCGGGCGAAAACAGGAAGGGCGTGTTGTTGGCGATGTCGGTCGCGTTGATCCAGGTTTTCACCCGGCTCTTGCGCCGCAGGTCGGCGAAGGTGGCGCCGTGAAACAGGGTTTCGTCCAGATAGCGGCCAAAGGTCTTGCGCCCGTTTGCCCCACCCGCGATGCCCTTGGCGATGGTCAGCGGGTTTAAGGCGGTCGTGGCCATGTATTTTTCGGCATTCGTCAGCAGATAGCGTTCGCGATACCCGCTCAGGCCCGCCGGGCCATAAAGCCCGAACTGCGCTGCCGTCACCGATCCGCCCGATACGCCAGAGACGAGGCGCACCGAATCCAGCAACCCGTCGGGCACGCCCGTCGTCTGGGCCTGCAATTCCTGCAACATGCCATAGGCAAAGGCCGAGGCGCGCATTCCCCCACCCGAAAAGGCCAGCCCCACCCAGGTTTCGCCTGCGCCTGCATTTTCATTGCCGACAAGGCCCGCGTTTGCGCCGTTTAGCGGCGCATTGATCGGCGTGTTCCATGGCGCGCAGGCCGCGACCAGCGCGAGGCAGGCAAGAAGGCGTTTCATGCGGGAATCGGCTGTTACCCCAGTCAGGAGGCCAGCTTAGGCCAGGCGATGTCCAGCACGAAACCCTTTTCGCTGCGCGGCAGGTCCAGTTTTGCCCCATGCCGCGCGGCGATGGCGCGGACCAGTGCAAGGCCAAGTCCATGGCCCTGGATGCCGCGGTCGCGCTCGGCACGGGTGAAACGCTCGAAGGCGTCGGTGCGCAATTCTTCGGGCAGGCCGGGGCCGGTGTCGGCCACCTGCATCAGGTGGCGGTCGGGGCCTTCGCTAAGGGTCAGCCGAAGGGTGTCGCCGGGGCCGCAGTATTTGATGGCGTTGTCGATCAGGTTCGACAGCATCTGCGCGATCAGGTTGCGGTCGCCCAGCACATGCAGGCCGGGGGTTATGGCGGCCTCGGGCCGCAGGCCCTTGTCCTCGGCCAAGGGCTCGTAAAGTTCCCAGACATCGGCGGCGACGGCTGACAGGTCCACCGGCACAAGGCCACCGCCGATGCCCTGATCCGCCTCGGCGCGGGAAATATCCAGCAGGCTGTCGAAGACACGGATCGACTGACGCATCTCGGCGCGCAGATCTTCCACTATTTCTTCCTGCCCGGTGATCCGTGACAGCTTTTGCATCAGGCGGTTAAGGGGTGTGCGCAATTCATGCGCGATGGTGTCCGACAGGCGGTGCGTGGCGCGGTTGAGGTTCTCGATCCGGTCCAGCATCGCATGGACATGGGTTTCCAGAAGGCCGAACTCATCCCGGCTGCGCGGACCGGGCAGCCGGGCCGACAGATCGCCCGCCGCCACCCGGTCAGCCAGATCGTTCACCCGCCCGATTCGCCCCATGACCGACCGCGCCGCCAACCAGCCGACCAGCCCGCCAGCCAGCACCAGCGCCGTCGCCAGCCCCGCCATGCCGCGCCGCAGGCTGGCCAGCGTGGCATTGGTCGGTGCAAGGTTGCGCGCCACCAGCAGGGGGAACCCCCCTGGCAATTCGCGGGCGACGGCCAGCCAGCGTGTACCGTTCCGGTCGAATTCGCGCGCCGGTTCCACGGTAAAACCTGCGCCTTCGGTCCTCAGCCCCTCGGGCCAGTGATCCTCGGTTCCGGCCAACACCATGCCGTGCCTGTCCAGAAGCAGCAGCATCTCGTCGCCCGTGCCGGCAGCAGCGCGATATTCGATGGCCTGCCGCAAGGCTATGATGCGACGCTGTTCGTATAGCGCGGCAAAGCCGCCCAGATCGGCGGTCAGTGTGCTGCGCGCGCCTTCCATCAGCCGGGCCGCAACAAGCCGGTATTGCAGCGCCATTGCCCCCAGCGACAAAAGCGTGACCGCAAGTGCCAGCACCAGCGTCAGCCGCAGCGTGGCACGAGCGGCGAGGGGCGTGCGCGTCGTCAATCCGTCCTCTGGTCGGCCCTGAGTGGTGCAAAGATATAGCCCTCGCCCCGCGCGGTCTGGATCGCGTTTGCCCCCGCCTCTTCCAGCTTGCGGCGCAGGCGACCGACATGCACGTCAACAACATTGGTGCCGGGGTCAAAATGCAGCTTCCAGACGTTTTCCAAAAGCTGCATCCGCGTCACCACCTGACCGGCATTGCGGGCGAAATAGGTGATCAGGTCAAATTCCTTGGGGCTGATCGCCACATGCTGGCGTCTGACATGCAGGGTGCGCGCCTTGAGTCTTATCTCCAGATCGCCAAAGGCCACCAGGTCGTTGTCCAGCCCGTCAATCGTGGCACGGCGCAGCAGGGCGCGCAGACGCGCACGCAGCTCTTCCGGCTCAAAGGGCTTGGGCAGATAGTCGTCGGCCCCCTTCTCCAACCCCTCGACCCTCTGTGCCGCCCGGCCAAGGGCCGACAGCACAAGGATCATGGCGCGGCTGCCGCCCGCCCGGATCCGCGCCATCGCCTCGACCCCGTCACCGCCGGGCAACATCCGGTCCAGCACGATCACCCTGTAATCGCCTGCCGCTGCCTCGGCCACGCCCTGGTCCAGTGTTGTGCACAGGACCGGCGCGCAACCAAGCGCGGTGACCTCGTGTGCGACGGCTTCGGCGGTTTCAATATCATCCTCGACAATCAGGATGTGGTCCATCGTCATTCTCCAGATCGGGCCGAGTTTCAGAAAACCACTACGTCCGGGTCAAGCACATTCGCACCGCCAACCGGATGCGGCCCTGCGGCTTTCGACCACGGGTCAACAAGGACATGCCGGGTGCCACCTGCGTTCCTTACAAGAAACAGTGCCGGACCATGCACAGCGGTGGCGGCAAGCGCCGCTGCGTCCGGTGCCTTGCCGTCCAGCATCAAGATCTCGTCCCGCGCCGCATCGCGCAGCCGCAACGTGGCCAGCGCCTGATCCAAGGGGCCCTGAGCCGCCCCGTTCGGACCCGCAGTCAGCCAGATGAAAGGTGTTGCACAAAGGGTCACAAGCGGAAGCAGGTGGCGATCGGCATGGGGTCGAAGGCGGGGTGAATGCGGAGGGCTGTCATGGCAGTCGGTCCTGTCGGGGCGGTCGGGGCAAGCTAGCAACGCTTGGGGCAGGGTGCCCGTGACAAAAGGCGTCATAAGGAAATCCTTTGTTTACAGGTGCGGGGTGGCTGGCGACTATGCTGCAACGCTTTCCAGCCGGATTCTGAAATGACCCGCATTTCCCACGCCGCCCTTATCCTGTCCTGCGCTCTGGCATTGCCCGTCGGTGCCGAACCCCTTTCGGCGATCCGTACCGCCCAATTGTCGGCGGCGCTTTATCAAGCCGGCATCGAGACGGGCGATCCGCTGCTGATCCTGTCGGCGGCGCGGCTGCGCAAGACGCTGAACCCCACGAAAGGCACGCTTGTGGCCCAAGGGGCCGCCGCGGGCGATGGTGCGCCGCTGGGCTGGGAAGAAATGCTGACGCGTGCCGAGGAGATGGCCGCGGACGATGAGGCGCTGCTGGGCCTGATCGAGGATACCCGTGCCGAAGGCGCACGCGGCGTCACCTCCGGCCCGGTTTACAACATCGGCACAGTTGGCAATGGCGGCACCGACACCTATCCGGCGGTCGATTTCATCGGTGGCGAATATGCCGAGATCTATGTCGAGGCCAAGGAGGCCACCGATCTGAATCTGACAGTCTTTGACGCGCAGGGCCGTCTTGTCTGTTCGGACACCGACCGCAGCCCGATCGCCTATTGCGGCTGGCGGCCCGACCAGACCGAGGGCTTTACGATGAAGGTGGAGAACCATGGCCCGAAGGGGGCTGCCTATGCCCTGATGACGAACTGAAGCCGGATGCGCCGTCTGGCTCTGATCTTTGCGGGCCTCATGATTGCGGCGCAGCCCGGTCTGGCGCGTGAGAATTATGCGCTGCTGATCGGGGCCAGCGAATATCCGGCGCTGGAGCCGAAATACTGGCTGAAAGGTCCGGCCAATGACGTGAAGCTGGTCGCCACCTATCTGACGACCGAGGCGCCGGTGAAATTTGCCGCCGCGAATGTGGTGGTGCTGGCAGACGGTGTTGCCGGGGCCGCCGATACCCCCACACTGGATCATATCCGCAGCCGGATGACGGCGCTGACGGCCCGGGTGCGGCCCGGCGATTTCGTTTATCTGCATTTTTCCGGCCACGGTTCGCAGGCCCCGGCAGCGATCGCCGACACAGAACTGGACGGTCTGGACGAAGTGTTTCTGCCGCGCGACATCGGGCCGTGGACGCCAGAAGCGGGTCAGGTGCAGAATGCGCTGGTCGATGATGAGATCGGGGCGATGATCGACGGTCTGCGCGCAAGGGGGGCGAATGTCTGGGCAGTGTTCGACAGTTGCCATTCCGGCACCGCAACGCGCGGCGCGCCCGATGGAGACGAAAACCTGCGCACCCGCCAAGTGCCGCCACAGGCGCTGGGTATTTCATCAGCCGCACTGGACGCAGCCGAACAGCGCGGCCGCAGCACCGCCCCCGATCCGCGTGCGCCGCCCACCCCGCCATTGGAGACGGCAAGCAGCGCGGGGGCAGGCAAGGGACGGGGCAGCCTTGTTGCCTTTTTCGCGGCCCAAACGACCGAGGTGACGCCGGAAAGGAACCTGCCCAGGGGCAAGCCGGGCCGGGTGCCGCAGGGGGTCTTTACATACACGTTGATGCAGGTTCTGGCCGAGTATCCCAACGCCACCTATGGCCAGATCGGGCAAGAGGTCTTGCGCAGATATGCCACCACCTCTATCGCCCGCACCACCCCGATGTTCGAGGGCGATCTGGATCAGGTGGCCTTTTCGGGCACGCCCGGACCGCGGGTGGACCAATGGGCCGCGACAAGAACCGAAAAGGGGTTCGCAATTCCCGCAGGCAGCCTGCATGGGCTGCGCGATGGCGACGTTCTGGCCGTCATGGCGACAGCGGCGGATGAGACGAAGGATGCGCTGGGCCATGTGCGACTGACGCAAGTGGATACATTCACCGCACAGGTGGCTCCCGTGGCGCAGGAGGGCACCGCCCGGCCCGCCGACTGGCCCAAGGCACCGATGATCCGCAAGATCGGGTCCGACCTTGATTTCGGCCTGACCATTGCCCTGCCACCGGCAGGCGGCGCCCCGGCCAAGGCGTTGGCAGCGGCCATGCCGGGGCTGCTAGAGACGACCGGTTCCCGCATCCGCTTCGTTCCGGCGGGCGATGCCAATGCCGATCTGCGCCTGGCTGTCCTGCCCGACAGTCCGCGCCCCGACGCGATCTGGGTTTTGCCCTCAACCGGGCTGGTCGAGGATATTGCCACGACGCCCTCGGTCTCGACCGCCGACAAGAGGGCCGACACTTTGGGTCAGGCGATGGCGGAGCTTCTGACCTCAATGGCCAGGGCGATCAACCTGATGAAGATGGCCGGGGCGGTGGGCGACAGCGGGGGTTTGGATGTCGATGTGCAGCTTCTGGCAGGCCCCGGCAGGAACGACCTGAAGCCGCTGCCAAAGTCGGGCGCGCCACGCCTGATTCCGGGCGATCAGGTGCATGTGGTGGCCGAGAACCGCATGTCCATTCCGGTTGATGTGAATGTGCTTTATATCGGGGCGGATTGGTCGATCTCGCACTGGTTCTCAGGACGGTTGCAGCCGGGTGACAGGCTGAAGAAGGGCCTTTTCAAGATTTCGGATCAGGCTCTGGGCGATGAGCGCCTGCTGATCGTGCTGACGCCCGCAGCCCCCCAGTCGCCTGTCGAGGACCTCAGCTTTCTTGCCCAGCCCAGCCTTGACACGACCCGCGATGGCGCAACGCGCTCGGGCCTGAATGCCGCCTTGGCCGAGGCGGGCTTTGGTCAGGCCCTGCGCGGCGCCGTGGCGCCGGAGGGCGAGGGGCCTGCACCCGCGATCCTGCAACTGGAAATCCGAACGGTTCCGGCGAACTGACTATTCCGATGACCGCAGCACCTGTGCTGGCCGCGCAGCCAGCGGGCGCAGCATAAAGATCAGACCGGCCAGCAACGTGGCCAGCACGCCACCCGTCACAACCGCCACTGCGGGCCAGGGCGCAAAGGCATATGCGCTGTCCATCACATAGGTCATCACCGCCCAGCCCGCGATGCCGCCCGCAAAAATCGCCACCACCCCCGCCGCCGCCCCGGTCAGTGCCGCGCGCAAGGCAAAAGACCACAGGATACGCCCGCGCGAGGCGCCCAGCACCTTCAGCACTGCCGCCTCCTGCCGCCGGGCCGCCTCGCCCGTGGCGGCCGCGCCGATCAGCACGGCAAAGCCGGTGACAAGGGTCGCCAAGGCCGCCAGCGTCACCGCGTCGGCAATCGCCGCCAGCGCCTCGGACACCCTTGCCGCTGCGGTGCGCACGCTGATCGCGGTGACATTGGGGAAAGCCTTGGTCACCTGTCGCAGAATCGCCGCCTCGGCCTCGCGCGCGGCATAGACCGTCGCGATATGGCTGTGGGGGGCGCCCTGCAGGGCGGCCGCATCCAGCACCATGACAAAGCCCATCCCGGCGTTGGAGAAATCCACCGCGCGGAAACTGGTGATCTTTGCCTCGATGTCGCGGCCCAGCACGTTGACCGTCAGCACATCGCCCAGCTTCAGGCCCATCTCGCGGGCCTCGGTTTCGGCAAAGCTCATCTGCGGCGGGCCGGAATAGCCCTTGGGCCACCATGCGCCTTCGGTGATCGTGGTGCCCGAAGGCGGGGTGTTGGCATAGCTTAACCCCCGGTCGCCCCGCACCACCCAGTGATCGCCGGCCACCTTGCGCGCATCCTGTCCGTTGATCCGGGTGATCACGCCGCGCAGCATGGGCGCGCTTTCCTGCCGGGTGACGGCGGGGTTTGCGGCCATCATGGCGCGGAACGGCTCGATCTGGTCGGGCTGGATGTCGATGAAGAAGAAGCTGGGGGCACGGGTCGGCAGATCGCGGGCAATGGCTTGGCGGATGTTTGTATCAATCTGGCCCACGGCGGCCAGCACCGACAGGCCAAGGCCCAGCCCCAGCACCACCTGAACCGTGCCCGCCCGTGGCCCGCCAATCGCCGCCAGCGCC
>DDEX01000082.1:2901-35545 GCA_002336845.1 Rhodobacteraceae bacterium UBA1943 | reverse complement strand
TCCCGCTCCACTCAACGGGGTGGGCATCGGTGAAGTTGGCGGAGGTGATCGAGACCCTTGGCGCATCGGCCGCCCGGTCATGAGACGGGCGGGCGCCGCAGGCGGCAAGGGCGAGGAGAAGGGCGGAGAGGACGAGGCGTGACATGGGGCGCATGGTCGCAAATCCTGCGGCGGATGTCATCAGACGCCGAAGCCCGGTTTTTGACAGCCTCGCGGCAATCCGCCGATCCGGTCAGCCTGCGGGCGTGGCGAATTCGTCCCAAGCGGCAAGCGCATGGGCGGCATACATCAGTGCCGGGCCGCCGCCCATTTGCACGCACATGGCAAGGACCGAGGCCACTTCTTCGCGGCGGGCGCCGGCTTTCATCAGCGCCTCAACATGAAGGTTAACGCAAGGCTCGCACCGCTGGGTGACGGCAATGCCAAGGGCGACGAATTCGCGCTGTTTTTTGTCCAGTACGCCGTCGGTCATGGCGCCTGCCGACAGGGCCTGAAACCCCTTGGCGGTTTCGGGGTTCAGGTTGTGCAGGGCGCGCAGTTCGGTGCGGATATCAGCGGTTTTCTGGCGATAGGGTGTCAAGGCAATCTCCTTTGTCCGCCGCATAATCGCGGCGGGGCGAGGGGAGTGCCTTGATGCAGGCCAACTACATTCAATAATGTGAATTTGTTACGCAAACCGCGCCGGAGAAAGGCTGGCCACAACATCGGCAGCCAGTGTGGGCGTACGGCCTGCGATCAGGTCGGCTGCCAGAAGGCTGGCGGCGGGCGAGGTTTGAAAGCCGTAACCGCCTTGTCCCGCCAGCCAGAAGAAATCGGGCACTTTGGTGTCGCGTCCGATCACCAGCACACGGTCGGGCGCAAAGGTGCGCAGGCCCGCCCAGTTGGAAATCAGCCGGGTGACAGGCTCGGTCACCATTTCCTCATAGCGCGCAAGCCCCTCGGCCAGCACCATGTCATCGGCCCAGGCGTCATGCGGTTCCTGCGGGTGCTCTTCGGCAGGCGAAACGATCAGCGCGCCAGCATCGGGCTTGGCGTACCAGGTTTCGCCCACGCCGAACATCATCGGCCACTTGCTGACATCATGGTCGCCGGGCGCAGGAATACGCGCCATCGAGCGGCGGTTGGGCGTGAAGCCCAGCGGCTTCACCCCCGCCATCGTCGCCACCTGATCCACCCAGGCACCGGCGGCGTTGATCAGCAGGCGGCCCGAGAACTCGCCCGCCGGGGTTGTCACATGCCAGCCTGCGCTGTCATGGCGGATCGCGGTGACGCGGGCATTGGTTACGATGTCGCCATTCGCCTTGGCATCACGCGCGAAGCGTTGGATCAACAGGTCGGTGTCGATGTCCCAGGCGTGATCGCCAAAGGCGGCCATGGCCACGGTTTCGGGGTTCAGAATCGGCACCATGGCATGTGCCTGATCAAGCGAAATCCGCGGCAAGTCCATCGCTGTGATGTCGGCGGCGAAGCCCTCGTCCTCGCCCGGCTTGCCCAGAATCATCAGGCCGCGCGGGCTGAGCAGGTCGCCCGCATTGCGGAAGTGATCGCCAGAGGCGAGCGACAGCTCGACCACCGGGCGCAGCCCGTAGTTCGGCTCATACAGGGCGGCAGAGCGGCCCGAGGCGTGGTGCGCCAGATGCGCCTCTGCCTCCAGCAACAGCACGCGGCCAAGGGGGGCAAGGCGGGCGGCGGCGGAAACACCGGCGATACCACCGCCGATGATCAGGAAATCGTATGTCATAAGGTCTTTCCGTCAGGCAAGGCTAGGATCGGGCGCAGACTGTCACGCCCGAGCTGCCTTGGCCAGTCTGCCTGCGACGCCAACCGTCGCCCCCAGCCTTCGCCCCATCAGCCCTCCGTGGTGGCCTTGAGCTTGTCGATGCCAAGGGTTTTCAGCGCGAAGGCTTCGTAAAACGGTTCCGAAGTGCCTTTGCGCAGCTTGCGCAGAAAGTATTTCTCGAACCCCACCTTGGCCAGATGCACCCATTTACCGCTGGACGACCAGTTGACGTTGCGCGGCGGAATCTGTGGTTGGGCGACGAAAGCCACACCCCCGTCGCCGAAGTCGGCCAGGCAGATCGCGTTCCAGGTGCCCACGCGGTCAGGTTCCTTGCCGCGCACGATGTTGCCGAGGTTGTGGGCGGTGGCCGTGACCATTGACTCGATCATGAAGCCGGTCTTGGGCACGCCACAGGGCACCGGGGTTGGGGCCATCGGCGGGATTGCCACGCAGACGCCGACGGCAAAGATGTTGCGGAAGGTCGGGTTCTGCTGGTGATTATCGACGATGGTAAAGCCGCGGGGGTTCGACAGGCCGTCGATGCCGCGCAGGGGCGCTATACCGCGGAAGGCGGGCAGCATCATGGAAAAGGCAAAGGGCATTTCGCGCGTGGCCTTGACGCTGCCGTCATCGGCCACCTCCTCGACCCACATTTTGCCGTCTTCGACCTTTTTCACCCGGGCCGAGGTGATCCATTTGATGTGCTTGGCGCGCATCTCGGATTCCAGAAGGCCCTTGGTATCGCCCACCCCGTCAAGGCCAAGGTGGCCGATATAGGGCTCGGCGGTCACGAAGGTCATCGGCACCTTGTCGCGGATCTTGGCCTTGCGCAGGGCGGTTTCAAGGATGAACAGGAATTCATAGGCCGGGCCAAAGCAGCTTGCGCCCTGCGCCGCGCCAATGATCACCGGGCCGGGGTTCTTCAACAGTTTTTCAAAAACCTCACGCGCCTGTTCGGCATGGTCGATATGGCAGACGGACTGGGTATAGCCGCCATGGGGACCAAAGCCCTCAATCTCGTCAAAGGCCAATTCCGGGCCGGTTGCGATGACAAGATAGTCATACGAAACCGAGCTGCCATCGGCCAGCGCGATGCGGTTTTCCTGCGGAATGACCTTTTCGGCCGCCATCGCTTTGAACTCGATGCCCTTTTTCGCCATCACCGGAGCCAGATCGACGGTGATCTCCTCACGCTGGCGCCAGCCGACCGCGATCCAGGGGTTTGAGGGCACGAAGTGATACTTCGGTTCCTTCGTGACCACGGTGATCCTGTCTTCGGCGCGCAACTGGTCGCGCAACTCATAGGCCATGATCGAGCCGCCAAGACCGGCCCCCAATACGACGATATGTGCCATTCCCGTTCCTCCCTCCGGTATCACGAGACTAATATATATTCGAATATATAAATGTATATGTGAAAATTACGCCCGATTGCCGCAGGGGAAATGAAAAGGGGCGGGCCAATGCCCGCCCCAGTTTCTTGCCTGTGCCAGCCTTACGCGGCGCTTTCGACGCCCTTCACGAACCAGTCGATCACAGCCAGATCGGCCAGCGACATGGTCTCGCCTTCCTTGACCTTCAGGTTGCCGTCCTGATCGTAGATCGGGCCTTTGAAAACGTCATAGCTGCCATCCTTCCAGCCCGCCTGCACGCCATCAGCCAGGGCCGCGACATCCGCCGGCACCGCCTTGTTGTAAGGCGAAATGATGACGGTGCCTTCCTTCATGCCGTCCCAAGTATCTTCCGACTTCCAGGTGCCGTCCACGATCGCTTGGGCGCGCTGAACGTAATAGGGCCCCCAGATGTCCTCGATCGCGGTCAGGTGGGCATTGGGCGCGAAAGACGACATGTCGGCACCCTGGCCAAAGCCGTAAAGCCCCTTTTGTTCAAGGATTTGCAGCGCGGCCGGGCTGTCGGTATGGGTGGTGACGATATCGCAACCCAGGTTGATCAGCGTGTCGGTCGCGGCCGCTTCCTTGGGCGGATCGAACCACGAGTCGATCATCACCAGCTTGACCTTGGCATCGGGGTTCTGCTGCTGTGCTGCCAGGCAGAAGGCGTTCACGCCCAAGACCACCTCGGGCACCTTATAGCTGCCCAGATAGCCCAGCACGCCCGACTTTGACATCTTGCCCGCGATGGTGCCCAGAACGGCGCGGCCTTCGTGGAACTTGGAATTGTAGGTGGCCACGTTGTCGGCGCGTTTGAAGCCGGTGCAATGTTCGAACTTCACATCGGGGAATTCAGAGGCGACCTGAATGGTCTGGTCCATATACCCGTAAGAGCAGGTGAAGATCAGCTTGCAGCCCTGGTTTGCCAGGTCGCGGATCACCGGCACGGCCGAGGCGTCTTCGGCGACGTTCTCGACATAGACGGTTTCCACCTTGTCGCCCAAGGCAGCGTCAATCGCCTCGCGCCCCTTGTTGTGCGCCCAGGTCCAGCCATAGTCGCCGATGGGGCCGAGGAAGATGAAACCGACCTTCACCTTGCCTTCGGCCTTGGCCATCTGCGCGATCATCGACAGGGTTGCGGCAGCGCCGACCCCCTTCATCAATGCGCGGCGGGAAACATTTGCCATGATTACTCTCCTGTTGGTTTTTTAGGTTGAGGGTAGGAAGGGTTTGCCAAGGCAGGCGGGCGCGTTGGCCCCTTGCGTGCCGCGGGCGGAAATGATGGTCAGTGCCGCAACGGTCATCAGATAGGGCATTGCCGCCCAGAACTGTGATGGCATGAAGGAAAATCCGGCGGCCTTGGCATAAAGCTCCAGCGCCATCAGGATGCCGAAGAAATAGGCCCCCGCCAGCAGGCGCCCGGTGCGCCAGCCTGCGAACACCACCAGCGCCAGCGCGATCCAGCCGCGCCCGGCGGTCATCTTTTCGGCCCACATCGGGGTGATCACCATGCTGAAATAGGCCCCACCGATGCCGGCCATCGCGCCCCCGAAGGCAATCGCGGCATAGCGCACGCCCACGACCGAATAGCCGATGGAATGGGCGGAATGGTCATTTTCGCCCACCGCCCGCAGGATCAGGCCCGCACGCGTGCGGTGCAGGAACCATGCAGTGATGGGCACCATGATCAGGGCGAAATAGACGATGGGCGAATAGCCGAAGATCACCTGCCAGACCGGATGGCGCGACAGGGCAGCCGGGAAGATCGAGGAGAACGGCGGCACGATGCGCCCGACGAAGGACAGCCCGATCAGCGACGATAGTCCGGTGCCAAAGATGGTCAGCGCCAGACCCGTCGCCACCTGGTTCGAATTGAGTTGCAGGACCAGCACGGCAAACAGCATCGAACTTGCCGCCCCGCCAAAGGCCGCGCCCAGAACGCCAAGCCAGGGGTTGAAGGTGAACACCGTCACCGCAAAGCCACTGATGGCGCCCATCAGCATCATCCCCTCGACCCCAAGGTTCAGCACCCCGGACTTCTCGGTCACCAGCTCGCCCAATCCGGCCAGAAGGATTGGGGTGGTCAGGCCCACGACGGTCATCAGCGCGGCAATGATCAGATCAAGGGTCATCTTACTCTCCGGCGACGGTTTGTGGCTTGGCAGAAGCGACAAGCCGGACGCGATAGCGGATCAGGATGTCAGAGGCGAGGATCATGAACAGCATCATTGCCTGAAAGATGCCAGCGGTTGCATTAGGGATATGCACGGTGGTCTGTGCCACCTGTCCGCCCACATAGGTGACGGCCAGCACAATCCCGGCAATCAGGCAGCCGATGGGGTTCAGTCGCCCCAGGAAGCTGACGATGATTGCGGAAAAGCCATAGCCCGAGGGGAAACCAAGGTTGATGGCCTTCAGGGCGCCCGTAAGCTCCAGCGCACCGGCAAGGCCAGCCATGGCACCGCCGATGATCAGCGTGGACATGATGGTGCGGCGGCTGTCAAACCCGCCGTGGCGGGCGGCCTGTGGCGAGGAGCCGACGACACGCACCTGATAGCCAAAGACCGCCCGGCTCATCACCAGCCAGAAGACAAAGGGCAGGACAAGGGCGATCAGCACGCCCAGATGAATCGTGGTGCCGGGTACCAAGATGGGCAGCGTCTGGTCTGGTTGCAGCGGCGCCGTGGCGGGAAAGTTGCGGCCGTTCGGGTCTTTCCACGGGCCGCCCACCAGATAGCTGAGCACCTGCGCCGCCACATAGGTCAGCATCAGGCTCGACAGGATCTCGTTCACATTGAACCGCGTCCGCAGCACGGCAGGCACCGCCGCCCATGCGCCGCCGCCCAGCATCCCCGCAAGGATCATCAGCAGGACCACGAAAAACCCGCCCACCGGGCCAAAGGCGATGCCTACCCCGGCGGCGCAAAGTGCACCGATGATATACTGGCCCTCGGCCCCGATGTTCCACACCTGCGCCCGGTTGCCCACCGACAGCCCCAGCGCGATGATGATCAGGGGGGCGGCCTTGACCGCCACGTCCTGCCATTTGTAGCTGGCCAGAAGCGGGGTCAGGAAAATATCGACCACGGCACGAAAGCCGTCGATGCCCAAAAGGTCGAAGACGATCATCCCGATGAACATGGTCGCCACCACCGACAGGATCGGGGTCAGCACCTGCATCGCAATGCTGGGTTCGGGGCGTTTTTCCAGCTTAAGCCGCATGGGCGCTGCCCCCTTCGCCGTGAATGCCGCCCATCAGAAGGCCAATCTCCTCGATATTGGCATCGGCCACCTTCATCGGTGCCGAAAGCCGCCCCTCGTTTATCACGGCCAGCGTGTCACACAGCGACAACAGCTCATCCAGATCCTGGCTGATCACCACGATGGCCGAGCCGGTGGCAGCCAGATCGACCAGCGCCTGATGGATCGCCGCCGCCGCCCCGGCATCAACGCCCCATGTCGGTTGGCTGACCACCAGAACCTGCGGTTTTTGCAGGATTTCCCGGCCCATGATGTACTTCTGCAAATTCCCGCCCGACAGGCTTTCGGCCGCTGCCCCCGGCCCTGTGGCCTTGACCGAAAACGCCTCGATCACCTCGCCCGCATAGGTGCGGGCGGCGCGTGCGTCGATCAGACCGGCGCGCACCATGCCCAGCCGGTCGCGCGCCGTCAGCACGGCATTGTCGGTCAGACTGAAGGTGGGGACGGCGGCATGACCGTTTCGCTCTTCCGGCACACTTGCCATACCCTTCAGGCGCCGCTCTTTCGCGGCCAGCCCGCCGACGGCATCGCCATTCACCACGACGGCGCCGTGATCGGGCGCCACTTCTTCGCCCGACAGCGCCAGCAGCAAGGAATTTTGTCCGTTGCCGGCAACCCCGGCGATGCCGAAAATCTCGCCAGCCCGTACGGAAAAGCTGATCTCGCGCAGCGCCACGGCAAAGGCACCCGGCGGGGTCAGCGACAGCGCCTTGACGACCAGTTTGTCAGGGCCAAAGCTGCGGTCTGCGTTGCGCTGGATGTCTTTCAGGCTGCCCCCAATCATCTTTTCCGCCATCGAACGGCTGGTTTCCACCTTTGGGTCGCAGGTATCCACCAGCTTGCCGCCGCGCAGGATGGTGGCACTGTCACACAAAGCCTTGATTTCATGCAGCTTGTGGCTGATGTACAGGATTGAGCATCCCTCGGATGCGAGTTGCCGCAGGACGACGAAAAGCTGATCCACCTCTTGCGGCGTCAGCACGCTGGTTGGCTCATCCATGATCAGCAGCTTGGGGTTCAAGAGAAGCGCGCGGACAATCTCGATCCGCTGCCGTTCGCCCACCGACAGGGTAGAGACGATGCGATGGGGGTCCAGCTTCAGCCCGTATTGCCCCATGACCGACAGGATCTTTGCCTCAAGCGCACGGGCCGGAATACTGGCATCCATGCCCAGCGCGATGTTTTCCAGCACCGTCATCGCCTCGAACAGCGAGAAATGCTGAAACACCATGCCGATGCCCAGCTTGCGCGCTGCCTTGGGGTTCGCAATCGTCACCCGCTGGCCGTTCCAGGCGATTTCGCCCGCATCGGGCTGCATGATGCCATAGATCATCTTGACCAGCGTCGATTTGCCCGCGCCGTTCTCGCCCAGCAGGGCATGGATTTCCCCTGGCCTGACCGCAAAGCCCACATGGTCGTTGGCCAGCACCCCCGGAAATCGTTTGGTGATGCCGGTCAGATCAAGGCGAGGGGGAAGGGAGGAAGGCTCCATCGACGCTCCGTGGTTCAACCGGGCCGGGGGGCCGGGGGACAGGGGCAGAGTGTGGGCGAGGCAAGGATTGCCTGCCTACGCGGCGGGCTTTTGAAACAGTTTCAAGATTTCCCGAACACCACATTTTGCCATCGGAATCGGCCGGAAAAGCGGAGTTTTCGCGCATTCCAGCCTGTGCCAGCCTATCTTTCCGTCAGTTCCCCTACCCGGTCTGCATATTTCCCAAGCAAGCTAGACCGGAAACCCGCCCCCCCACAAGCATTTCAAGCGGTGTGGTTCTTTGTCGCTTGCCAGTAAGCCCACATCGTCGAAATACGTCAGATCTGTTGGATTTTTCACCCTATCCTATTGATAATATTTGAAATCATGCTGGACGAAAAATCTTGACCGTCTGGTCCGAAAGCCGCAAGGCCAGCACTTTTCCCGGCGCTTGGCGCCTACTTTCCGGGCGGTCTCGCCTGAAAATGGGGCAATCCCGGACCTGTGCTGGCAACCTTTGGGCGAAACCGCCCTTGGGGCCTCTGGACAGGGCCTTGCGCCGGGGCAGGACAGGGGCAAGTCTGCATCAGACCCCAAGGAGACCCCCATGACCGAATCCGCCCTGGACCATGTTGCCCTGCTGCGCCTGTCGATCGAGGAAAGCCGCAAGGCGCGCGATGGCGGCAACCACCCCTTCGCCTGCATTCTTGTCGGACCGGATGGCAAGGTGTTGATGACCCAGCACAACGCCTTCATGCCCGACCATGACATGACGGGACATGCCGAGCGGGTCTTGATGACGCGTGCCTCGACCACGCTGCCGCATGATCTGTTGAAGGAATGCACCATCTATACCAGTGCCGAACCCTGCGCGATGTGCGCGGGGGCGATCTATTGGACCGGGCTTCGCCGTGTGGTTTACGGGCTGACCGAGAAAGACCTCAAGAAGATCACCGGCAACCACCCGGAAAACCCGACGCTGGATTTGCCCTGTGAGGTGGTTTTCGCCGCCGGTCAGCGCAAGGTCGAGGTGATCGGCCCGATGCTGGAGGACGAAGCGGCGGCGGTGCATGAGGGGTTCTGGGAATGACGCCAGCAAGGACGCGACGGCATCAGGATGGGGCGATGGTCAGATCATAACTGATGTTCTGGACCATATCGCCGAAGGCATCACCATCATTGGTATAAAACGCCTTGAATTCCAGATGGTATTGCCCCGCAGGCAGTGGTTTAAGCATGATCCAGTAACCGTCAGTGGCACTATGATAGTCCACTTGCGGCCTCATCTGCTGCGGCAAACGTGAAAAGAGCTCAAAGCAGTCCTCCGATGCGATGCGGAAGCGCTCTGCCTTGTCCACTTCGCTGACGTTCAGGCTGACGCGGATATAGACATAGCTGTCGTTATTGCGCGCAGCGTCTCGCTTGGCCGTCGCGCAGGCATCGGACAGGCTGGACGGTGCGCCCGTGATGATATTGATAACCGGAAAGAAAATGTAGCGCCCTTGCGGAACAGTGCAGGTTCGCGAAATTCGCGAAGTTCCGTAGCCACCGGCCAGAAACCACACGGCACCTTGTTGATTGGTGCCGCAGTTTGCGCCCGTCAGATCCTGAACAGGATCAAGTGTTTGTGGGGCAGAAGCCGCCCATTGCCACCAGGCATTGGCGAAGTACGGAAGCCCTTGACCATTAACCGTGTCGCCCAGTTCGACGACAAAGGGAGCTACGGAAAATGCGTCATCTGCCCGCGCTGATGTTGCCAATGTCACGATGATTGAAGTGATTGCAGCCCATACTCGGATGTTACGATCTGCCATTCTTTAGCCTTTGGGTACAATCCGATCATTTTATGGGCAGCCACCTGTGGCGAGCAAGCCGCAACCGTCGAGGACACATCTGAAACCTTTGTGGCGCGGGTAATGTGACCTGAGACAGATCATCAGTATTCAGGCGCGAATCCCAGTGACGGGTCGATCCGTTCCGGCCGCCCATCCAGAAACAGCGCCCCTTCGCGGGCCGGGGTGCGGGCGATAACCTTGCCCGCCTTGACCACCGCCAGCTTGACCGATTTCAGGCGCAGCGCCTCTGCCGGGTCGCGGGCTTGCAGCACCACCAGATCGGCCTTGCAGCCCTTGGCCAGCCCATAGCCCTCCAGCCCCATGGTTACGGCGGAATTCTCGGTGATCGCGCGGAAGATCGCGGCCTTTTCGTCCAGCCCCGCCATTTGCGCGACGTGAATGGCCATATGCCCGACCTCGAGCATGTCGCCAGACCCCATCGAATACCACGGGTCCATCACGCAATCATGCCCGAAGGACACGTTCAGGCCCGCCGCCATCAACTCTTTCACCCGGGTCATGCCGCGCCGCTTGGGGTAGGTGTCATGACGGCCCTGAAGCATGATGTTGATCAAGGGGTTGGGAATGACGTTCATCCGCGCCTCGGCCATCAGCGGGATGAGTTTCGAGACATAATAATTGTCCATCGAGTGCATCGAGGTCAGGTGACTGCCCGCCACCCGGCCTTGCAGCCCATGGCGAATGGTCTCCGCCGCCAGCGTCTCGACATGGCGCGAAAGGGGATCGTCAGTTTCATCGCAGTGCATATCTACCGGCAGCCCCCGGTCGGCGGCGATGCGGCAGAGCGCCTGAACCGAGGCGCGGCCATCTTCCATCGTGCGTTCGAAATGGGGGATGCCCCCGACGATATCGACGCCCATGTCCAGCGCGCGTTCCAGCGATTTCACCCCTTCGGGCGCACGAAAATAGCCGTCTTGCGGAAAGGCGACGGTTTGTAGGGTGATATAGGAGGCGACACGCTCTTTCACCTCCAGCATCGCCTCAACGGTGACAAGGCGTGGGTCGGAGGTATCGACATGGGTGCGGATGTTCAAAAGGCCCTGCGTCACCGCCAGGTCGCAATACCGCAGCGCACGCTCGACCAGCGCCTCGCGTGTCAGCATGGGGCGCAGCTCTCCCCAAAGGGCGATGCCTTCCAGCAGGGTGCCCGAACGGTTCATGCGCGGCAGACCAAGGGAAAGCGTGGCATCCATGTGGAAATGCGGATCGCAGAACGGCGGGGTGACGAGGCGGCCGGTTGCGTCGATGGTTTCGCGCGCCGCCGCGGTGATGCCGGGCTCAACGGCGGCGATGGTGCCTTTGGCCATGGCGATGTCGATGCCCCGGCGGCCATCGGGGAGGTTGGCGTTTTTGACGATCAGGTCGAACATGGCGGGCCTTTGGTTGGGTGGCAGGCGCCGGGGGTTTCACACCCCCGGACCCCCGTGGGATATTTATGAACAGATGATGAGGTCAGGCTTTGCTCGCAATTGGTCTGATGCGGGCCTGTGGGACCGTGTGAAGGAAGCGGGCGGCGACGCCGATTGCAATGGCCTGTGGGTGTTTGCCAAGCGTGGGATCGCCGATAGGGCAGATGATGCGGTCGATGTCTTCCGCGCGGTGACCCAGGGCCGCAAGGCGGCTGCGAAAGCGCGCCCATTTCGTCGCGCTGCCGATCAGGCCGCAGGTGGCAAAACCACGGATCAGCAAGCGATGACAAAGCTCCAGGTCGAGGGCGTGGCTGAAGGTCAGGATCAGGTGATCGGCCTCAAGGTCGGCAAGGGGGACGGCGGCCTCGGGGGCCGGGGTCGGCAGGAGGCGGACGTTCGGCGGGGCCGCCGCAGGAAACCGGTCGGGGGCTACGTCGATCCAGGTGATTGCCAGTTCGGGCAGGGGTGCGATGACCTGCACCAGCGCCCGGCCGACATGGCCCGCGCCCCAGATCCAGAGGTGGCGGGTGGGGCGGGCGAGGGGTTCGACCATCCAGCCTTGCAGCAGTTGCGGGCTTGGCATCTCGCCCCGAGCGCGGGCTCGGCCGAGCAGCCGTCTGACAGCCAGCGGCATGGGGGAGGCATCGGTTGGCCTGACGATCAGGCCGTCTGCGGCTGCGGGAAGGGTGGCGGGGGTGTAAACTTCGGTCAGAAGGGTGACGGCGCCGCCACAGCACTGGCCGAGTTTCGGGCCGAGGGGGTGGCGCTCCAGGCGGGGTGCTCCTTTGGCCAGCAGGGCGCGGGCAGTCTGCACAGCCTCCCATTCCAGCGCGCCGCCGCCGATGGTGCCGGACTGCCCGCCGGCCCAAACCAGCATTGCGGCGCCGGTTTCGCGTGGTGACGAGCCGTCGTGATGGGCCACGACAACACGGGCCACAGTGCCGTGGGTATGCGCGGCATGGGAAAGTTCGGAAAGGTCAAACATGACATGCGCCAGAGCGGACGGCGGCGGCGGCAAGTCCGATATGGGCAAGCCCGATCATGCCGATCCCTGTTGTTCGCGTACCGCCAGCAACACCCTTTCCGCCGTCGCGGGCGCGTTCAGCGCAGGATAGCGGCTGCCATCGCCACAGGCGGCAATGGCATCGCGCAGCGCAAGAAAGGCCGAGATGCCCAGCATGAACGGAGGCTCGCCCACAGCTTTCGATCGGCCAACCGAATCCTCCCGGTTGGGCTGGTTCCAGAGCGCGACGTTGAAGATGCGGGGGCGGTCGGAGCAGGCGGGGATCTTGTAGGTTGAGGGCGCGTGGGTTGTCAGGCGGCCCTTGGCGTCCCACACCAGTTCTTCGGTCGTCAGCCAGCCTGCGCCTTGCACATAGGCCCCCTCGATCTGTCCGATATCGAGCGCGGGGTTCAGCGGGTTGCCGGTGTCATGCAGGATATCGGTGCGCAGGATGCGGTTTTCGCCAGTCAGCGTGTCGATCACCACTTCGGTCACTGCCGCGCCATAGGCGAAGTAGAAAAACGGCCGACCCCTGCCGTTGATCCGGTCCCAGGTGATTTTCGGCGTTGCGTAAAAGCCAGTCGAGGAGAGCGAAACCCGTGCCTGATAGGCTTGGGCGGCGACACTGGCGAAGGGGTGGCTTTCGCCCGCCACCAGCACAGTGCCGCCCTCAAAACGCACCTTGTCGGGGGTGGTCTGATGGCGTGTGGCAAGGAAATCGGCCAGCCGCTGCCGAATGGTCTCGGCGGCGGCCCTGGCGGCCATGCCGTTCAGGTCTGAGCCCGAGCTGGCGGCGGTGGCCGAGGTGTTGGGCACTTTGGCGGTATCGGTGGCAGTGATTTTTACGGTGCCGGTATCCACGCCGAACACATCGGCCACGACCTGCGCAACCTTCTGGTTCAGGCCCTGACCCATCTCGGTGCCGCCGTGGTTCAGGGTTATAGAGCCGTCCTGATAGACATGCACCAGGGCCCCCGCCTGATTGAGCCAGGTGAGGGTAAAGGAGATGCCGAACTTTACCGGGGTCAGGGCGATGCCCCGCTTCAGTATCGGGTTTTTCGCATTCCAGGCGGCGATTTCAGTTTTTCGGGTGCGATAATCGCTGGATTTCTCCAGCTCCGCCACCAGCTCATGCGCGATGAAATCCTCAACCGGCATGTGGTAGGGGGTGGTTTGCGGTGCTGCATTGGCGGGGGAGTGCGGGCCGCCATAGCGGTGGCCGGTTCCCGGCCCGGTGGGGTCCGCGGCGCGGTAGAAGTTGAGGCGGCGCACCTCAAGCGGTTCGCGCCCCACGGCGAAGGCGATGTGATCGACCACCCGTTCGATGCCAATCATGCCCTGCGGGCCGCCAAAGCCGCGATAGGCGGTGGCCGAGCAGGTGTTGGTTTTCAGCCGGTGGCTTTCAATGCGAATGTCGGGCAGGTGATAGCAGTTGTCGGACGTAAGCATGGCGCGGTCAGCCACGGCCAGCGACAGATCCTGGCTCCAGCCGCAGCGCATCAGATGGGTGAATTCGACGCCCATGATCCGCCCTTGGGCATCATGCCCGGCGCGGTAGCGGATTTTCAGGTCATGCCGCTTGCCGGTGATCACCATGTCATCGTCGCGGTCATAGCGCATCTTGGCCGGGCGCCCGGTGCGGGCGGCGATAACGGCGCAGGCGATGGCCAGCCAGTTGCCCTGGCTTTCCTTGCCGCCAAAACCGCCGCCCATGCGCCGCACCTCGACCCGAACCGCGCTCATCGGCAGGTGCAGGGCATGGGCGACCTTGTGCTGGATTTCCGAAGGATGCTGGGTCGAGGAATAGACGTGCATCCCGTCATCTTGCGGCAGGGCGGCGGCGACCTGGCCTTCCAGATAGAAATGCTCTTGCCCGCCGACCTCGAACTCTCCCTCCACGACATGGGGGGCGGCGGCGATGGCATTCGCGGCCTCGCCCTTGGTCCAGATGATCGGGCCCTGTTCAAAGCGGGAATTGGCGGCAAGCGCCTGTTCCACGGTCAACAGGGCGGGAAGCTCGCGGAACTCCATCTTGGCCAGACGGGCGGCCTTGCGGGCGGCGAGGTGGCTTTCGGCGGCGACGAGGAAGATCGGCTGGCCAACGAAATGAACCGTGCCGGTGGACAGAAGCGGCTCGTCATGGGTGGAGGGCGAGCAGTCGGGCACTTCGGCAAAGTCCTGCGCAGTCAGAACCATGACCACACCCGGCGCGGCGCGGACGGCAGTGAGGTCAAGCGCGGTGATCTCGCCATGCGCCACTGGCGACAGGCCAAAGGCAAGGTGCAGCGTGCCCGCGGGCAAGGGGATATCGTCGGTATAGCGTGCCTGACCCGTCACCTGGATGGGCGAGGAATCGTGGGGGAGGGGTTTACCGATGCTCATGGCGCGACCTCCAGCACGTTCACGGGCAGGCCATTCAGGTCGTGGAAATAGCGCAAGAGCATGTTCTGCGCGGTTTGCATCCGATAGCCGGCGCTGGCGCGCATGTCGGTTAGCGGATGAAAATCTTGCGACATCGCAGCCATGGCGGCGCGGATCGTGGCTTCGGTGAAGGGCTGGCCGGTCAGGGCAGCCTCGGCTGCCGCCGCGCGTTTCGGGATACCTGCCATGCCACCAAAGGCGATGCGGGCGGCGGTGGTGGCGCCCGCCTCAACTGTCAGGTTGAAAGCGCCGCAGACGGCGGAAATGTCCTGATCAAAGCGTTTCGACAGTTTGTAGATGCGAAGGCCGGGGGCCGTGGCGGGGATCGTTATTGCTTCGACAAACTCACCCGGCTGGCGGTCTTGCTTGCGGTAGTCGAGAAAGAAGTCTTCCAAGGCGAGGTTGCGGCGGGCCTCGCCCCGGCGCAGATGCAGCGTGGCACCCAGCGCGATCAGCGCGGGCGGGCCGTCGCCGATGGGGGAACCGTTGGCGATATTGCCGCCGATGGTGGCGGCGTTCCTGACCTGAACGCTGGCGAAACGGCGCAGCATCTCGGCAAGGGCTGGATGGGGCGCCTTCATCGCAAGGCGCAGCGCCTCGACCGTGACGCCCGCGCCGATGCGGATGGTGTCCGGGCCGGGCTCGATCCGTTGCAGATCGGTGATGGCATTGAGGAAGATCACGGGCGTGAGGTCGCGGAGTTGCTTGGTGACCCAGAGGCCGACATCGGTGGCCCCGGCGATCAGGGTTGCCCCGGGCGTGGCGAGGTAGGCTGCTGCCAGCGCATCGGACGACTGCGGGCGCAGGGGGGCAGTCTGCCCCCCTCGGCCTGCGGCCTCACCCCCCGAGGATATTTCGGGAAGGGGAATGGGTTCATCGCGAATCCAGTCCGGGACCGGCGCGCTTTCGGCAGCCTCCGCGGCGCGGATGATCGGGGCATAGCCGGTGCAGCGGCAGAGGTTCCCGGCCAGCACATCATCATGATCGGTGCGGCCCGTGGCATGGGCCGCGGCCATCGACATGACGAAGCCGGGGGTGCAAAAGCCGCATTGCGTGCCGTGATGGGCGACCATGGCGGTTTGCACGGGATGGGCCTGGCCTTGCGGGCCGGTCAGCCCCTCGACCGTGCGGACGGATTTGCCGTGAAGCTGTGGCAGGAACAGGATGCAGGCGTTCAACGCCTTTGGCCCGGCCTCATCCGTCACCATGACGGTGCAGGCGCCGCAGTCGCCCTCGTTACAGCCCTCTTTGGTGCCGGTCAGGCCGCGGGTTTCGCGCAGCCAGTCGAGCAGGGTTCGCGTGGGCGCCTCGCCCGAAATGCGAACCGGCGTTCCGTTCAGGTGAAACGCGATCTCGCCCATGTTCTGTCCTGCCGCGGTCTTTTCGTTCAGGGCGATGATGCGCGGCCACCCGATGCGGCGTAAAGCGGGCGCGCGGCCCCCAACGCGCATTTTCATGCCCGCTGGCAGGGATAGTGAAGCGATTGCCCGGTAATCTGGCAAGGGGCAGTTTTCACGGCCAGCCGAAAGCAGCTTTTGGCTTTGGCAGAGAATGACGCGGGCTTGGCGGCGGGGGCTGGCGTGGTTAGGTTCACTCCATGGCAAATCCCGTCCGATTCATCCACCTGCGCACCCATACCGAGCATTCGCTGCTGGAAGGGGCGGTGCCGGTCAAGAAACTGGTCAAGCTGGCGGCGGCGGCAGAAATGCCCGCCATTGCGGTGACCGACACCAACAACATGTTCTGCGCGCTGGAATTCTCCAGCCACGCCAAGGATGCCGGTGTGCAGCCGATCATCGGCTGCCAGATCAGCCTGACCTATGACCCCGGTCAGCCCGGCGAAAAGCCGCGCCTTCCGGCGCCCATCGTACTGCTGGCGCAGTCCGAGGCGGGCTATATGAACCTGATGAAGCTGAACTCCTGCCTTTATATCGATGCGGGCGGGCAGTTGCCGCAGGTGCGGCTGGATCAGCTTGCAGCGCATTCCGAGGGGGTTATCTGCCTGACCGGGGGCCCTGACGGGCCGTTCGGGCGGCTATTGATGACGGCGCAGGCAACACGGGCGCGGGCGCTGATGCAGGCGCTGGCCGCCATTTTTCCCGACCGGCTTTATGTGGAATTGCAGCGCCATCCGGGCGAGGGCGGCAAATTGACCGAGGCCGAGACCGCCTCGGAGCAATGGCACGTCGAGACGGCTTACGAAATGGGCCTGCCGCTGGTGGCGACCAATGACGTCTATTTCCCCAAACCCGCGATGTATGAGGCGCATGACGCGCTGATCTGCATTGCCGAGGGCGCCTATGTCGATCAGCAGCAGCCCCGCCGCCGCCTGACGCCGCAGCACTATTTCAAATCCGAAGCCGAAATGTGTGCGCTGTTCGCCGACCTGCCCGAGGCGCTGGAGAACACCGTCGAAATCGCCCGCCGCTGCGCCTTCATGGCATACAAGCGCAAGCCCATTCTGCCGAAGTTCGCCGATGACGAGGTGGAAGAGCTGCGCCGTCAGGCCTGGGAGGGGTTGGAGCGGCGGTTGGCGGTGATTCCGCTGGCGGCCAGCCGCGAGGAATATGAGGAGCGGCTGCGGTTCGAACTGGGCATCATCGAGAAGATGGGCTTTCCCGGCTATTTCCTGATCGTGGCCGATTTCATCAAATGGGGCAAGGCGCAGGGCATTCCGGTTGGGCCGGGGCGCGGCTCGGGGGCTGGGTCACTGGTCGCCTATGTGCTGACCATTACCGACCTTGACCCCTTGCGCTATGCCCTGCTGTTCGAACGCTTCCTGAACCCCGAGCGGGTTTCAATGCCCGACTTCGACATCGACTTTTGCATGGACCGGCGGGAAGAGGTGATCCGCTATGTTCAGGGCAAATACGGTCGTGACAAGGTGGCGCAGATCATCACCTTTGGTGCGCTGCTGTCCAAGGCTGCGGTGCGCGACGTGGGGCGCGTGTTGCAACTGTCTTACGGGCAGGTGGACAAGCTGTCCAAGATGATCCCGGTCGAGGGGGTGAAGCCGGTATCCATCACCAAGGCCTTGGCCGATGAACCGCGCTTGCGCGAGGCCGCGAAGGAGGAGGTGGTCGGGCGGTTGCTGACCTATGCCGAGCAGATCGAGGGGTTATACCGCAACGCCAGTACCCACGCCGCCGGGGTGGTGATCGGCGACCGGCCTTTGGATGAGCTGGTGCCTTTGTATCAAGACCCCCGGTCCGACATGCCCGCCACCCAGTTCAACATGAAATGGGTCGAGGCGGCGGGGCTGGTGAAGTTCGACTTTCTGGGCCTGAAGACGTTGACGGTGATCCAGAACGCGATTGGGCTGATCCTGAAAGGCGGGCGGCCGCTGCATATCGCGCAGGACGGGCGGCAGCTTTATGCCCCGCCCGCCGGAGCGGAAAACGACATCGGCCATATACCCCTGGACGACAAGGCGACCTATGACCTTTATTCCGCTGCCAAGACGGTGGCCGTGTTCCAGGTGGAATCCAGCGGCATGATGGATGCGCTGCGGCGCATGAAGCCCACTTGCATCGAGGATATCGTGGCGCTGGTGGCCCTGTATCGCCCCGGCCCGATGGAGAACATTCCGACCTATTGCGAGGTGAAGAACGGCCAGCGCGACCTTGAATCGATCCACCCGACCATTGACCATATCTTGAAGGAAACCCAAGGCATCATTGTTTATCAGGAACAGGTGATGCAGATCGCGCAGGTCATGGGCGGCTATTCCCTTGGCGGGGCCGACCTTTTGCGCCGCGCTATGGGCAAGAAGATCGCCGAGGAAATGGCCAAGGAACGGCCCAAGTTCGTCGAAGGCTGCGCCAAGACCCACGGGATCGACGCCAAGAAATCGGGCGAGGTCTTTGACCTGCTGGAGAAATTCGCCAACTATGGCTTCAACAAATCCCACGCCGCCGCCTATGCCGTGGTCAGCTATCAGACCGGCTGGCTGAAGGCGAACCACCCGGTTGAATTCATGGCCGGGGTGATGAATTGCGATATTCACCTGACCGACAAGCTGGCGGTCTATAAGCGAGAGCTGGACAAGATGGGGATCGAAACCGTTCCCCCTTGCGTCAACCGCAGCCTTGCGACCTTTGATGTGAAGGACGGCAAGGTGGTTTACGCCTTGGGCGCGCTCAAAAACGTCGGCGTCGATGCGATGCGGCTGATTGTGGAGGCCCGCGGTGAGAAACCCTTTGCCACCCTGTTTGACCTTGCCCGCCGGGTAGATCTGAAACGCGTCGGCAAGCGCCCGCTGGAAATGCTGGCCCGGGCGGGCGCCTTTGACGTGCTGGATGCCAACCGCGCCCGCGTGTTCGAGGGGCTGGATGGGCTGGTGGCCTATTCGGCGGCGATTCACGAGGCGAAAACCTCGTCTCAGGTTTCCCTGTTCGGTGAGGCCGGGGCCGACCTGCCCGAACCGCGCATGGTCAACCGCAATGACTGGCTGCCGGTTGAGCGGTTGGGCAATGAGCATCAGGCGGTTGGCTTTTACCTCTCGGGCCACCCGCTGGATGATTACATGCCCGCGCTGAAACGCGATGGGGTCAAGACCCTGGCCCAGATCACGCAAGAGGCGCTGCAAAAGGGCCAGCCCTTCGTCGCCAAGATCGCAGGCGCCGTCAGCGCCCGGCAAGAGCGCAAATCGGCCAAGGGCAACCGCTTTGCCTTTGTCGCCCTGTCCGACCCGACCGGGCTTTATGAGGTGACGGTGTTTTCCGATGTGCTGGAGGTGGCGCGCGACCTGCTGGAGCCGGGCCGCAATGTCATCCTGTCGGTCCGCGTCGACCCCGATGGCGAGGGCGTGAAGCTGTTGGCGAACTCGGTCGCCTCGCCCGATGCCGCGATTGCCCAGGCCGGGGCGGCCGACCTGCGCATCCACCTGAACCGGCCCGAGGCGATCCCCTCGCTCGCCGCGCTGCTGGCCAGCGTGCAGGGCCGCGTAAAGGCGCAGATCACCCTGTGCATTCCCGAAGAGGACGGGCGAGAGATCGACCTCCTCTTGCCGCAAAGCTACCCGGTGACGCCCCAGATCAAGGGCGCCATCAAGGCGATGCAGGGGGTGGTGATGGTGGAGGAGGTTTAGGGATGGCCGAAGATGGCATCGACCATGCGGGGGTGTCGGAATGGCAAAAAGCAAATGAGCTGCTTACGCGGTTGGCGCCAAAGCTATTTGAAAAGAAGCGGTTAAGCCATCTGCGCGATCTTGCCTACTACACGTCGGCCTCAGTGGGGATGGAGATTCTATCAGGCGGAAAACTTTGGCTGCGTAACACGCGCCTTATGAACGACGCGTCTGAAATTCATCATGCTCTCAGTGCAATCTATGGTGCCTTTGACGGCTCTGAGGGCGCTGAAAGACGAAAAAAAATAGAAGCGGCTAGCCCGGAGTTTTTCAAGAAGTTTGCCGAGTTCTATCAGGGGACAGCCAGCCACATCGCAAACTCGACCTATGCTATGTCACTTTCGTTGAACTGCAGTAGGCGCCATCCGGGTGGAAGGCTCTCCATGTGGCGCGGCTACGGAACTGACCTGCCAGTGGCCGTAGTATTTGACGCTCAGGCGGTTGAACAAGAAGGCGGGACGCTCCCCGTTTATTCAGGCCTTGTCCGATATAAGGACACTTGGGAACTGATCGCTGAATTGGACATATTGATCGAACGACTGGGTGAGTACGCGACTGAAATCCGAGACCTGTCCCCATTTGCGATAGAAAGTGTAGTCCGATCCTACTTGGCTGCTGCAGCGTGTTTGACCAAGCGCCCACATTTTATCGAGGAGCGAGAGTTTCGCCTATTTCATATTGAAAGCTTCCCGGTGCTTCCGCCTCAAGCGGCTGGACGTCTTGATTTCGTGCGCAAAGTTGTAGCTGGCCGACCACAGAAGGTTCTTACACTCAAGTTCGATAACTACAATGACTTCAAACTAGGGGATCTCAGCCTTAAACGCTGCCTCAAATACGTTCTCATCGGGCCGATGGAACAGCAGGTGCAAGTTCAGGAAGCCTATATCGAGCAGTTGCGCGACATATTTAACGAAGACGCACGCAATATGGTGCGGATAGCGCCAATCCCGTATCGCCCTCGACTTTAGCGATTCACCAATGCGGCGGCGGCACATTGGCCTCCGCACTTCCCAGCCCCTGCGCTTCTCGTTCCGCCTCGCGCTCCATTAGCATCTGCACGCGGCGGGTCAGGCGGTCGATCTCGGTCTGCTGACAGGCCACCACATCCGACAGGTCATCAACCGCGCGGATCAGGTGCGCCATGCGTTCTTCCAGTGCTTCGTGCCGGTCCATGCTTTCGCTACCCTTGCCGCCTAATGCCCCATCCGATAAGGGGTTCCCCGACCGATGCAAGGGGGCCGTCCCATGTCCGACGCGAAAATCCGCAGGCCAAAGGCCGAAACGCCGAAAGGCTTCCGCGACTATTTCGGCGCCGAGGTGACCGAGCGCAAGGCGATGCTGGACAAGATCGCCGAGGTTTACCACCGCTATGGCTTTGACCCCCTGGAAACCAGTGCCGTCGAAACGGTCGAGGCGCTGGGCAAGTTCCTGCCCGACGTGGACCGCCCGAACGAAGGCGTTTTCGCCTGGCAGGATGAGGACAAGGACTGGCTGGCGCTGCGCTATGACCTGACCGCGCCCCTTGCCCGTGTCGCGGCGCAGTATCGCAACGATCTGCCCTCGCCCTATCGCCGCTACGCGATGGGTCCGGTCTGGCGCAACGAAAAGCCGGGGCCGGGGCGATTCCGGCAGTTTTATCAATGCGATGCCGATACGGTTGGTTCTGCCTCGGTCGCCGCCGATGCCGAAATTTGCGCGATGCTGTCGGATGCCTTGGAGACGGTGGGCATTCCCCGTGGCGACTATGTGGTCAAGGTCAACAACCGCAAGGTTCTGAACGGGGTGATGGAGGTCGCGGGTATATTGGACCCCAGCGATCCCACTAAGTTCGAAGTCGAGCGCGGGATCGTTCTGCGCGCCATCGACAAGATAGACCGTCTGGGGTTTGGCGGCGTTGCTGCGCTTTTGATGAAAGGCAGGACTGACGAGAGTGGGGATTTCACAGAGGGGGCCGGTCTTTCGTTCGAGCAAGTTGAGGTGATTGAAAGCTATCTTCGCGCGCTTGGTTCCTATGAAGCGCAACTCGCTAAAAGGTCTGAGCAAAATCGTAGGGTCGTTAAGCGCCTCAGAGAACTTGTCGGCACATCGGTTGAGGGTTGCGAAGGCGTCGCTGAACTCGAAGCCATCGCCGAAATCCTCGACGCAGGCGGCTACGGCCCAGACCGGATCGTCATCGACCCCGGCGTCGTCCGGGGCCTTGGCTACTACACCGGCCCCGTCTTCGAAGCCGAACTGACCTTCGAAATCCTCGACGAAAAGGGCCGCAAGCGCAGCTTCGGTTCGGTCGCGGGGGGCGGGCGGTATGACGGCCTCGTCAAGCGGTTCACCGGGCAGGATGTGCCCGCGACCGGCGTTTCCATCGGCGTTGACCGTCTGCTGGCCGCCCTGCGCGCCAAGGGGCGCAGCACCGGCGATACGGCGGGGCCGGTGGTGGTGACGGTGATGGACCGCGACCGGATGGCCGATTACATGTCTATGGTGGCCGACCTGCGCAACGCAGGCATCCGGGCCGAGGTTTATCTGGGCAACCCCAAGAACTTTGGCAACCAGTTGAAATATGCCGACAAACGCCAATCCCCCGTCGCCGTCATCCAAGGCGGGAACGAGGCGGATAAGGGCTCGGTCATCCTGAAAGACCTGATCCTTGGCGCCCAGATCGCCAAAGATGCGACGCTGGAGGAGTGGAAAGACCGCCCCGCGCAGGTTGAGGTGCCGCGTGGCGATCTGGTGGCCGCTGTTCGCAAGATGCTGGCCCAATGACCAGCCCCGCCATCCGCGCCGAGGCCGCGCGGCTGTTCGCCGCCTTTGCCGCCGCCGGGGCGCAGCCGGTCGAGACGGATATCCTGCAACCGGCGGGCACCTTGCTGGATCTTTACGGCGAAGACATCCGCGCGCGCGCCTATGTGACCGCCGACCCGCTGGATGGCGAGATGATGCTGCGCCCCGACTTCACCGTGCCGGTGGTGCAGGCGCATATGGCCGCCAAGGCCGAGGAACCTGCGCGCTATGCCTATATGGGCGAGGTGTTCCGCAAGCAGGACCATCTGGGGGGCCGGGCGCGGGAATACCTGCAAGTCGGGTTCGAAATCTTCGACGGGTCGAACCCGGCGCGGGCCGATGCCGAGGTGTTCGCGCTGTTTTCCAGCCTGCTGGCGGGCCTGCCTTTGCGCCCGGTGACGGGTGATATCGGCATCCTTATGGCCGCTGTGCGCGGCCTGGACACGACCGAGCGGCGCAAGGCCGCGCTCTTGCGTCACATCTGGCGGCCCAAAAGGTTCCGCGCTCTGCTCGACCGTTATGCCGGTCGCGCGCCGGTTCCGGCGGCGCGGGCGCAACTGTTGGAAAAGCTGGCCCAAGGCACGCCCGATGCGCTGATCGCGCAGGCTGGGCCGTTGATCGGCCTGCGGTCAGAGCAGGATATTGCCGAACGTGCGGCGGCCTTGCTGGAGGATGCGGCGGTCAAGCCCATTGCAGCGCCAGAGGCCGCTCTGCTCTATGACCTTCTGGGCCTGCAAGCGCCCGCCAAGGCCGCACTTGATCACCTGCGCGGCATCACGCCCCTGCTGCCCGCCATCGCCCCGGCGGTGGACCGTTTCGCCGCGCGGCTGGAGGCGCTGGCCGCCCGCGGCATTTCGGTGGAAACCCTGCCGTTCGAGGCCAGCCTTGGCCGCACCAGCATGGAATATTACGACGGCTTTACCTTTGTCTTCCTTGGCCCGCAGGGTCAGCCCTCGGTCGCATCGGGCGGGCGCTATGACGCGCTGACGGCGCGGCTGGGCGCGGGGCGGTCAATTCCTGCGGTGGGCGGGATCATCCGGCCCCATATGGTGGCCGATCTGCGGGGGGCCGCGTCATGCTGAAAATCGGCGTGCCGTCCAAGGGGCGGCTGATGGAAAAAACCTTTGACTGGTTCGAGGCGCGGGGCGTGACCATGCGCAAGACGGGCAGCGAGCGGGAATATTCCGGCGAGGTTCAGGGGGTTCCTGGCGTCGAACTGGTGCTGCTGTCGGCGGGGGAAATTCCGCGCGAACTGGCGGCGGGGCGCATCCATCTGGGTGTGACCGGCAGCGACCTTGTGCGCGACAAGCTGGCCGATTGGGAAGGGCAGGTGGCCGAACTTGCCCCCCTTGGCTTTGGCCATGCCGATCTGATCATCGCGGTTCCGGCCTGCTGGATCGATGTGGATTCGATTGACGATCTGGATGCGGCGGCGGCGGCGTTCCGGGCGGCGCATGGCTTTCGCCTGCGCATCGCCACGAAATATCACCGGCTTGTCCGTGAATACCTGACCGAGCAGGGCGTGGCCGACTATCAATTGGTGGACAGTCAGGGCGCCACGGAAGGCACCATTCGCAACCTGACCGCCGAGGCGATTGCCGACATCACCTCAACGGGCGAAACCCTGCGGGCGAACCACCTCAAGGTGCTGGCCGACGGGCCGATCCACCAAAGTCAGGCCACGCTTTATGCGTCGCGGGTTGCGGATTGGTCGGTGGCAGCGGCACCGCTTTCGGCGTTGGTGGGCAAGCTGGGGCTTGGCGTGCCGCCGGGGCTGGTCTGAACCGCCCGCTTGCTGGCCATGGCAACCCCAAGGCCAGCCACCGCCATGCCAGCCCAGGCCAGGGGTGGCATCGCCTCGCCCAGCAAAGGCCAGGCGCAAAGGGCCGACAGCGCGGGTACAAGATAGAACAGCGCCGAGACGCGGGCGACCTCTCCCGCGCGGATCATCGCCAGCAAGAGCGACATGGCAAGGATCGAGTTGCCAAGTACCAGATAGGCCAGGGTCAGGGCGAACTCGCCAGTCCAGTTGATGGCCGTGACATCCTCGGTCAGCAGGGCCACGGGCAGGGTGCAGGCAGCACCCACGGCATACTGGATCAGGTTGGCGGCAACCGGGTGATGATTGGTGCCGAACCGCTTTTCCCACAGCGTGCCGCCCGTCATCCCGAACAGCGCGATGAAGGCCAAAACCACGCCCGTCGCATCTTCCGCCGCGATGGCAGAGCGGCCAAAGATCACCAGCGCCGCCCCCAACAGGCCAAGCGCCAGCCCCAGCCAGACACGGGGGCCTACCGTCTCGCCCACGAACCGGGGCGCGGCAAGGGCGACCAGCACGGGTTGAAGGCAAACGATGATGGCCACGCCCCCGGCAGAAACGCCAAGCCGAAAGGCGAAATAGCACAGGCCGAAATAGACGACCTGAATAAGGAACCCCACGAAGGCCACATGCCCGATGGCGCGCAGCCCGCGCGGAAAGGGCGGGCGCAGCACAAGGGCGACCGGCACCAGCACCGCCAGCACCAGCCCATAGCGCAGCGCCAGCAGCGTGATCGGCGGCGCATGGTGCAGCGCCAGTTTTGCCACCGGGAAACCCAGTGACCACAGGATCAGGAACAGAACGGGCGCAAGGCGCAGAAGCGGGCCAGAGGTCATGCGCCCTTGCTGACAGGGCCGCCGGGGAAAGGGAAGGGGGCTTGGCCCCCCGTCAATGCCCCATTTCGTGCATCAGGATCGCCGCCTCGGACCCCGACAGGTTGCGCCGGGCATAGTCGCCATAGCTGTGCGGGTCGCGCGCAATGTCCGGGCGCAGGGCCAGCAGCCCCTCGCGCTGGGCCGGGTCGATCATGTCCAGCGCGGTGTTCGAGGGATGAAAGCTTTCTGTCTCGATCCCGTTGGCCCAGACGATGTTATGCGCTTCCAGCATCACATGCACATAGGTCACCTCGCGCATCGTGTGATCCACGGTGATGGTGGCATCGTTCAGCAGGTCTTCGGCCCTGACCAGAACCTCTGGCGTGTTGAACAGCGCCTGAGCCGTTGCCCCCCTGATCAGCATCCGGTGCTGGGGCGAGACAATCAGTTCCTGATCCGGCCGGTCGATACCCAGGGCACCGGTCCGAAAGCGGATGGGCCGCAGGTGGGGCATGGCATAAAGCCGCGCGCCGGACATGCGGCGATGACCCGACCACAATACCGGCTGCGCGCCGTTGTCGCGGGTCAGGATCAGGTCGCCCTGCCGCAGGTTCTGGATCATGCGCGGGCCGTCCGGGGTGGAAATACGGGTGTCCGGCGTAAAGCAGATCACCCCGCCCGAGGCGCGGGCGCCCGCTGCGGGCGAACGGTCGATCGCGGTGCGCACGACCCATAAATCCTGATCGGGTGGCGGCAGATCGCCCACCACCATCAACAGCCGCGCACCGGTGTCGGGCACCGGGATCATAGTGATCGTAAAGCTTTGATGCCCGTCGGTCACCACAAAGCTCTGGTCCTGAACCAGCGCTTCGTCATTGTCTTGTTCGACCGGCGCAGCTCCCACCGCCGCCCCGACCAGCCGCCGCACCATGCGTGCGGCGCGCATCCGAATGTCTGCCGCCCCTTCCGCCGCCTCCAAGAGCAACAGGCCCTGTGGTCCGTCCACGCGCACGGGCGTTCCGGTCCAGCGCCAGGTGGCGCCAGCCGCGAGAACATCCAGCGACGCGGCCCGAAGGCCATCTACTTCCGTCTGCGACCAGGAAATGACAAACGTGCCCAAGCAGCCCGTCTTCATGCCTGTCTTGCCTGCTCGTTTTAATTATTTGTTTTCTTCTTGTGCGCTTACGTTAACAATCTGGTAACGATTGCGCTATTGCATTTCCGCAACAGTTGGAATTTCCTTGAGCAAAACAACAGCTTGCGGTCAGAACTTCACATGCAGGCTGAGGCCGCCGACCACTTGACCTTGGGATTGCTGTTCAAACTGGGGCGAAAGATAGGTCAGCCCGTAGAACAGGTTGCTTTTCCCGCCCTGCCAGGCCACCCCGGCACGCAGACGGTAACGGTCTGATCGCAACTGTGCCGCCTCGCTTTCGGGCAGGTAAACGCTGGAAAAGACATGCGCCACATCGCCGCCCACCGTGAGGCCAAGCCCTTGCCGTTGGGTGCCCGCCGCGCCCCGATAGCGTTGGCCGGTGGTCTTGTCGCGCAGCATAAGGTCATCGCCGCCAAGCTGGCCAAAGCTGAAGTCTGCCCCCAGCCGGATCAGGCTTTCGTCGCCGGCGCGCAACTCGGCAAAGGGACGAAGGTGCCCCCCCGCAAAGGGCAGGCTGCGCCCGGCTTCGGCTACCAGCGTCGGGTAGAACCCGTCCTCGATCTGATCCCCCAGAACCGCAGGCTCGTCCAGCCCCAGCCGCTCATGCGCCCAGCGTTGAAAGCGGCCGACGCCGGTTTGCGGGCCGGTAACCACCAGATCGGCCCCCAGCGAAAATTCGGTGCCGCGCCATTGCCATGGGGTATGCACCCCGAAGCCAAGGGTGCCCGCATAGCGCCGGTCATCCGGTTCAGGAGAGGTCAGGCTGGCGGGGGCAATGATATTGGCGGCCAGCCGGTATTCCAGAATCCGGCCCGGCCGGTCAGGCAGGTGGCCGTCATAGCGGTCGCCCCGCAGGATGCTGACCGTATAGCCGCCGGTCTGCCAGCGGTCATGCCCGTCGCCCAGGATGTCATTGTAGAAATAGCGTCCCCAACCCAGTGTCACCCGACCGAATGTGGCCTGACCCGGTGTTGTCTGTTCTTGTGCCGCAAGATCCGGCGTGACAGCTATCGCCAGAAAAAGACCCGCCAGCACTGGCAAAGCCCGTTTGATCACCCGCATTCCATGCCCCATATCGCGCCAGATATCGCCCGGCTTCGCCCTATAGTTGTTATTCGCTGATCGTCGTCAACGAAAACGGCAGTAATTTGGCGTCATGGGTGCCATTGTGCGGCCTTTAGGAAACTTCCTTCACGGCCTCCATCGCCACATAGGTCGAGGTGCCTGCCACATGCGGCAGGGCGCTGATCCGCTCGGCCAGCACGCGGCGATAATCTTGAATATCCGCCGTGCGGACCTTGAGCAGATAGTCAAACCGGCTGGCGATCATGTGGCACTGTTCGATCTCTGGCACCGCCAGGACGGCGCGGTTGAAGGCCTGCAATGCTGCTTCGCGGGTGTCGGACAGGCGCACCTCGACAAAGGCGACATGGGCCTGACCCATGCGGATCGGGTCCAGAATGGCCCGATAGCCGGTGATAACCCCCGCCTCTTCCAGCCGTTTCAGCCGGGCCTGAGTGGGCGATTTCGACAATCCGATACGGCGCGCCAGTTCGGTTGCCGTGATGCGGCCATCGACGGCCAGAATGCGCAGGATGGCGTGATCGAACCTGTCCAGATCAGACATTGGGGCTTTCACCGGCTGCTTTCCTTCTTCCACGCTAAAATTTTGCCACGATCTGCCAAGGATTGCCCAAGCTGGCCCTCAATTGGTGCGCAGTCGTCCATGCCGACCCCGTAGTTTGGCCACATTGCCGGTCAAATTATACACACCATCATAGCCCCTCACAGCAGGCATCGCAGGACCATCGTGAACTACACCGCACTTCTTGTCCTGGCCTGCATCTTCATTCCGCTGGAGCGGTTGTTGCCGCTGCATCCGGGGCAGCGCATCCTGCGCCGCGACTGGTTTCTGGACCTGACGCATCTGATGTTCAACCATTTCCTGATCCGGGCCGGATCGGTGGTTGTGGTGGGCGGGCTGATGGCAGCCTATACGTGGGCGGTGCCGCATTCGGCGACCGACTGGGTGCGCGCCCTGCCGCTTTGGGTGCAGGTGATCGGTGTTCTCGTCGTGGCCGATGTCGGCTATTACACCGCGCATCGGCTGGCCCATGCCATTCCGTTCCTGTGGAAATTCCACTCGGTGCATCACAGCATCGAGGAAATGGACTGGCTCGCCTCGCATCGGGTCCATCCGTTCGACCAGATCTTCACCAATACGCTGTCGCTTTTTCCGGTGTTCTGCCTTGGTTTTTCGGCCCCCGCGACGGTGCTTTTCGGCCTGATCTTTCAGGCGCAGTCGCTGTGGCTGCATTCGAACACCCGTATCACGATCGGTCCGCTGAAGTGGCTGATCGCCTCGCCGGAATATCACCACTGGCACCATGCCAACCAGCGTGAGGCCTATGACCGCAACTTTTCCGCCCTGTTGTCGGCGATCGATGTCATTGGCGGAACCATCTTCCTGCCCAAAGGCCGGCCAGAACGCTATGGCGTGTCGGACCCGGTTCCGAAGACCTATCCCCAGCAACTGCTGTACCCGTTCAAACGGCTTTTTCAGGAACGTAACCAGCACCGTAAAACAGCGGAGTCACGAGTGTCCAACCCTACCGAAGACCGCCTTGGCAAGGCCTTTCTGATCCTTGTCTTCAGCTACTCGGCTGCGACATCGATGAAGTATCTGGCGGCCCTGCTCATGCACTATGAACAGGTGCCCTATGGTCCGCTGATCTTCCTGGCGCAAGGCAGCAACCTGTTGTTCCTTGCCCTGGTAGTGTATTTCACCCTGACCCGCCTGCCGCCGCGCAACACGCTGACGGGCGTGATGCCACGGCTGATCGCCGTGTTCGGCACCTTCAGTATGATGCTGGTCGGGGTCACGCCGCATGTCGATATCAGCCCCGCGTTGCGCATTACATCGACTGTGTTCGTTGTGATCGGGACGATCCTGTCCATCCTGTGCCTGTCGCGTCTGGGCAAGTCGTTCGCGGTTGTGCCCGCCGCGCGCTCGCTGGTGACCAGTGGGCCTTATCGCCTTGTGCGCCATCCGCTTTACGCAGCCGAGGCCTTGACCATTGTCGGCATCGCGATGTCAAACGGATCGGTCGCGGCCTATATGATCGCGGTGGCTTGCCTGTGCTTTCAGGTGGCACGCGCCCGGATGGAGGAAAAGGTGCTGTCGCTGACCTTCCCGGAATATCATGAATACGCGGCCCGTGTTCCGATGTTGCTGCCCGGTCTGCAACTGCTGTTTCCCCGGGGGGCGACAGAAGAGGCCGCTCGCGGCGAAGCGATCTGATCACAGGCCAGATGATGACAGACCGCCGCAGTCAGTATTGTGGCGGTTTTCCTATTTTGTGGCTGCATATTTGCAAGATTTTAGCCAATTTGCCTGGAAGATATCATATCAACGGGCAGATCGACTTTCAGCTTTGCGCTATGCTGGTGCAAACGCAGGAGGTCTGTCTTGTCACCCCAATCCGCCACTCCGTCTGATCCCTGGGCCACCATTCAGTTTCAGTCTTTGGCAGAAGAGGGGGCCCTGCTGCGTGGCCTGCTTGATCAGGCCGCCCTTGACGATGCAGCGCGAGCCCGCATCGTCGCCTCTGGTGCCGATCTGGTCCGCCGCATTCGCGGCAGCGCCAAACCGGGGCTGATGGAGGTGTTTCTGGCGGAATACGGCCTTTCGACCGACGAGGGCATTTCGCTGATGTGCCTGGCCGAGGCGCTGTTGCGCGTGCCCGACGCCGATACGATGGATGCCCTGATCGAAGACAAGATCGCCCCGTCGGACTGGGGGCGGCATCTGGGCAAATCGGCCTCGTCGCTGGTCAACGCCTCGACCTGGGCCTTGATGCTGACAGGCAAGGTGCTGGATGAGCGTGAGCCGGGGGTGGTGGGACACCTGCGGGCGGCGGTCAAACGGCTGGGTGAACCCGTCATCCGCACCGCCGTGTCGCGCGCGATGAAGGAAATGGGCCGTCAGTTCGTGCTGGGCGAAACCATCGAAGCGGCGATGAAACGCGCGCGGGAGCTGGAGGCCAAGGGCTATACCTACAGCTATGACATGCTGGGCGAGGCCGCCCGCACCGAGGCTGATGCCCGGCGCTATCACCTGTCCTACTCCCGCGCGATCACCGCAATCGCGGCGGCCTGCGACAAGGGCGACATCCGGTCGAACCCCGGCATTTCCATCAAGCTGTCGGCGCTGCATCCGCGCTATGAGGTGGCCAAGCGCGCCCGCGTGATGGCCGAGTTGGTGCCCCGGGTCAAAGCCCTGGCCGGTCTGGCCAAGGCGGCCGGGATGGGCCTGAACATCGATGCGGAAGAGGCCGACCGGCTGGAGCTGAGCCTTGAGGTGATCGAGGCGGTTCTGTCCGATGCGGGTCTTGCCGGGTGGGATGGGTTGGGCGTGGTGGTGCAGGCCTATGGGCGGCGCGCCGGGGCCGCGCTCGACTGGTTGCACGCGCTGGCCACGCGGCTGGATCGTAAGATCATGGTGCGGCTGGTGAAGGGCGCCTATTGGGATGCCGAAATCAAGCGCGCGCAGGTGATGGGCCTGTCGTCCTTCCCGGTCTTCACCCGCAAGCAGGCCACCGATGTCAGTTATATCGCCAATGCCCGCAAGCTTTTGGGCATGACCGACCGCATCTATCCGCAATTTGCGGGCCACAATGCCCATACGGTGGCGGCGATCCTCGATATGGCTGAAACGGCGGGCGTCGGTCCGCGTGAGTATGAATTTCAGCGCCTGCATGGCATGGGCGAACGGCTGCACGACCTTGTGCTGACCGACCGGGGCACCCGCTGTCGAATTTATGCCCCCGTGGGCGCGCATCGCGACCTGCTGGCCTATCTGGTCCGCCGCCTGCTGGAAAACGGTGCGAACTCCAGCTTCGTCAACCAGATCGTTGATGAAGATATCGCGCCAGAGCGTGTGGTGGCCTGCCCGCTGACCTTTATCGAAGGCGTGGCTTCGATTCCCAATCCCGCCATTCTAACCGGCCCCGCGCTGTTTGCTGGGCGCAGGAACTCTGCCGGGTTCGATCTTACCGACGCGGGCGATCTGGCGGCGATTGATACGGCCCGCGCCCCGCATCTGATGCAGAATTTCGATGCCCGGCCGTTGTTGGCAGGCCCGGTTGCCGGCGGCCCCCGGCTGGACGTGATGAACCCTGCGACGGGCGCCGTGGTCGGCCATGTGCTGACCGCCAGCGCCGCCGATGTCGAAACCGCGCTGCGGCTGGCCGAGCCTTGGGCCGCCCCCGCCGATATTCGTGCCGAAATCCTGAACCGCGCGGCGGACCAGTATGAGGCGCATTCCGGCGCCGTCTTTGCGCTGCTGGCGCGCGAGGCGGGCAAGACGTTGGCCGATGCGGTATCAGAGCTGCGCGAGGCGGTGGATTTCCTGCGCTATTATGCGGCGGGGGCGGCACAGCCCCATGCGGCGCGCGGTGTGTTCGCCTGCATCAGCCCGTGGAACTTTCCGCTGGCGATCTTCACCGGCCAGGTCGCGGCCGCGCTCGCCGCCGGCAATTCGGTGATCGCCAAGCCGGCCGAACAGACCAACCTGATCGGCGACGCCGCAGTGAAGATCCTGCACGAAGCCGGCGTCCCCGCCGCAGTGTTGCAATACCTGCCGGGCGACGGCGCGACTGTCGGCGCAGCACTCACTCGCGATCCGCGCGTGGCTGGCGTCGCCTTCACCGGCTCCACCGATACCGCACGCCTGATCAACCGCGCGCTCGCCACCCGCGACGCCGGCCCGCTCGCCGTGTTGATCGCCGAAACCGGTGGCCAGAACGCGCTGATCGCCGATTCGTCCTCGTTGCCGGAACAAGTGGTGAAGGATGCGCTGGCATCGGCCTTCACTTCGGCGGGCCAGCGTTGCTCGGCCGCGCGCATCCTGCTGGTGCAGGACGACATCGCCGACAAGGTGATCACGATGCTCGCCGGCGCGATGGCGGAACTTAAGGTCGGCGATCCCGGACTGCTGTCCACCGATGTCGGCCCAGTGATCGACGCCGACGCCAAGGCGCTGCTCGATGCGCATGCGGCGAGGATGCAGTCCGTCGCCAAACCGATCGCGCAAGCGAAGCTTGATCCGGGCACCGAACACGGCACCTTCTTCGCGCCGACGGCGTGGGAACTGCAGTCGATCGACCAACTCACCCGCGAGAACTTCGGTCCGGCGCTGCACGTGGTGCGCTGGAAGGCGGAAGACCTCGACCAGGTGGTCGACGCGATCAACACCACTGGCTTCGGGCTCACGCTCGGCGTGCATTCGCGCATCGACGCGACCATCGATCGCATCGTCAATCGCGCCAAGGTCGGCAACATCTACGTCAACCGCA
>DDEX01000082.1:0-2888 GCA_002336845.1 Rhodobacteraceae bacterium UBA1943 | reverse complement strand
GCGGCCCGCACTACCTGCCGCGCTTCGCCACCGAGAAGACAGTGTCGGTGAACACCACGGCGTCGGGTGGCAATGCCAGCCTGCTGACGCTGGGCGACTGATCGATTCGACCAGGTTCGACCAAAGAAAAGCCCCGCCAAAGCGGGGCTTTTCTTCTGCAATGTCGCGGCGATCAGAACTTGTACGAAGCGGCGATGCCAAACACGTTGGCATGACCCTTGTAGCTGCCTTGCATGTTGTTGTAACGACCAACGCTCGCATTGGCCGGCAGGTTGATGGTCGGGGTCTTGATCTCGACGCGGGTGAAGCCGGCATCGACCGACAGCGCCTTGCTCGCATTCCAGGTACCGCCGATCGAAATCAAGGTGCGATCGTTATCGGGCAGGCGCGGGGTGCGATCCGTGTTGTTGGTCGGGGTCTTGTCGAAACCGACACCGCCACGCAGGGTGAAGCTGTCGTTGAGCTTGAAGTCGGCGCCGACGCCGACGAAGGTCGAATCCTTCCAGTTGAAGGCTTCGCTGCTCTGCGGCTGGTAGGGATTGGCAAAGTTGATGTCGACGCTCTTCAGCGAACTCCAACTGGTCTGCTGCACGTCACCGAAGACGCTCAGGCGATCGGTGGCCTTCCATTCGACGCTCAGGGTATCGGTTCCCGGTGTGTATACCGACGCACGGCCCTTGGTATCGACGAAGCCGTTGCCGAGCACCGCGTATTGCGCACGCAACGCGGCCGGAGTGTTCGGGCTGGCTGCTGCGGCCTGGAAGCCCGGCTGCATGCCCTGGAACGCCGCCGGCGTAGTGAAGTCGGCGTTGCCATCGATCTTGTGGCGGATCGACGAACGATGCGCGTAGCCGATCGTGAAGGTATCGGTGGGCTTGAACTGCAAACCGACGATAAAACCGACCGCATTGTTCTTGCCCTTGAGCGTACTGTTGCCATCGGGCGTCGCAGCCAGCGTCCGCGCCTGGGTCGCCGCCGCCTGCGCCTGCTGCTGCAGCTGTCCCGCGAGTGCGAGATTGCCTGCCCCCGCCGCAGCCGCAGCCGCAGCCGCCAATTGCGCGGCCTGCGCCGAGGCAGGGCTGGCGAGGATCGCGCCCAGCGGAATGTCCTTGCCGAGCGTCACGTCGAAGCGTTCGTAGATCACGCCAACGCCCGCGCTCAACATCGGGGTGATCTGCACGGCCGCCGACAGCGTCAAGTCGACCGCCTTCACGCTGGATTCGGTGGCGTTGTAACGACCCACCCAGCCGCTCTCGTACTTGGTCTTGAGGCCATACGGCGCATCGACACCGACGCCGAGGGTCAGGCGTTCCAGCCCGCCCTTCATCTTGAAGATCGCGGACATGGCGGGAACTGCGGTGAGGCTGCCGGGATCGCCACCGTTGCCGCCGCTGATCGGCTGCGCACCGGCCGGGGTCGTGAAGGAAGAGGAACCGCTGAACTTGGCGGTCAGGTCAATTCCGGCCACGTCGGCCTGGAACAGGTTGCCGCCGGCATTCACCATGGCGGCCGGATTGTTGTAGACCGACGAACCATCATTCGCCACGGTCGAACCGGCGTAGGCCTTGCCGATGTTCTTGACGCTGTTTTCGCGCAACTGGAAGCCGGACGCGCTGGCCTGGCTGGCGGCAACGGCGCCGATCACTGCGATCGCAAGAATCGAAAGACGCTGGGTGTACTTGGACATGCAAATCTCCATGAGGGCAGTTCGGTACGGCACGGTATGTGCCGGACTATAGCGTGGTTTTAACTGATTGGTAACATGCCAGTCGAACCGCCGCCCGCCCGCCCGAGGCACCGCCCGATGTTCATTCCAGTGCCTGACCGCACTCGTCCAAGCCGCCCCTGGGCCACCCCGGCACTGGCCTTGACCATGACCGCGGGCTTCATCGCGGTGTGGGCCCCCTCGGACGCCGTGACCGCTCGTTTGCTGAACGACTGGGCAACGCTGCCGGCCAATCTTTCTTCCGCACTGCACAAGGGACCGGCGGCGCTCTGGCATCCCGCCCTGCGCCTGATCACCTCGCAATTTCTCCACGCCAACTGGGCCCACCTGCTGGGCAATCTGGTCTTCCTGCTGATCTTCGGCATGCCGGCGGAACGCAAGCTCGGCAGCGTGCGTCTGCTCGTCCTGTTCCTGCTCGGTGGTGCGGTGGCCAACTTGGCGACCGCGGCCACCATCGACAACCCGTCGCGCCTGATCATCGGCGCCAGTGGCTCGGTATCGACCATCATCGGCACCTATCTGGCCTTGTTCCCACGGGCGCGGCTGGGGGTGGTGATCCCGCTGGGGCTGTTCCTGGAATTCGTGCGGGCGCCGGCGTCGCTGCTGATCGGCATCTGGGCGCTGTTGCAGGTCGGGTTCGCCTATATCGGACCGGCCTTCGGTGAGGTCGCCTGGGTCGCGCACCTCGCGGGCTTCGTGTTCGGCCTCGTCTTCGCCTTCCTGCAGCGCGGCGCGGTAGTGCGGCGGTTACGCCGCCAAAGCGGTTACTGAACCTTGCGCTTCGCTGCCGGTGCAGCCGCGTGCGGCGCCGGCACGGCGACACCCGCCATCTTCTTCAATTCCGCCAGCGCGGCATTGAGCGGCGCCTGGCCGTCCAGCACTTCGCCGCCGGTATCGTCATCGCCATCAGCTTCATCGTCGCCACGCAGATGGCCCGGCAATGCCGCTTCGCGATAGTCGCCCGCCGACGCCTGCTTGCCGTCGGCGCGGACGATCACGTCGGGCTTGATGCCGACGCCCTGGATGGATTTGCCACTGGGCGTGTAGTAGCGCGCGGTGGTCAGCTTCACCGCATCGCCGTTGTCGAGCGGCAGCAGGCTCTGCACCGAACCCTTGCCGAAGGTGCGGCTGCCAACGATGCGCGCGCGCTTGAGGTCCTTCA
>DDEX01000101.1 GCA_002336845.1 Rhodobacteraceae bacterium UBA1943 | reverse complement strand
AACCCTATTGCGAGGCGCATGTCGGGGTGGCGTTCCAGCCAATGAGCGCCCGGCGCGACCGCCGCCGTTAACCCAAGCCGCAGTTACCTCAAAACGCCGCCCTTTCGGGCGGCGTTTTTCTTCACGGCCTAGTTGCCGCCCCCCAGCAGATCCTCCAGCGCCTTCTGAGCCTCGTCCGATACCGCCTCGTTCAGCTTGCGTTTGGCGGCATCCTCCAGGCTTTCGTCGGGTGCCTGCTCGATGCCCAGCTCATCCTTCAGCTTCTCCTTGGCCTTGGCGCGCAATTCCGCTGCCCGCGCTTCGGCCTGCGCTTCCAGCTTGGCCTTCTGTTCATCCAGCCTTTCCTGCGCGAGTGCCTCGAGATCCAGCGAGAATTTCGGCTTGGCCCAGGTGCCACTGATCAGCAAAGGCGCGGTCAGCCCGCCCTGCCCCTGATCGTCGGCCAGGGCCGTCGCCTTGATCCGGTATTCCAGATCGCGCGCGCCCAGGCCCACCCGGCCCTGACCGCTGGCCGTGACATAGGGGGAAACCAGCGCCAGATCGTCGTTGAACAGATCGCCGGCCTTCATCACGAAACTGCCTGCGACAGAATCGAAAATCGTCTTTTGCCCCTCGCCGACATACCCTGTGTCCAACGTCCGCAGCATCCCGGCGACATCCAGCCCCCGCAGCTCGCCCTTGGTCAATGACATGGTGCCCTGCCCCTCAAGGCTGTGCATGATCGCATCAACCGACCCACCGGAACCAAGGAATTTCACCCGCAGATCGCCCGTCCCGATCAGCCGGTCATAGCCGCCAAAATCCTGCAACAAGGGCTGCAACTGCAATCCGGCAAAGGTCAGATCGCCGCCGACCGACAGGCCCTTGCGGGCATTGACCACGAATTGCCCGGCAATCGTGCCGTCATACCCCGTGGCACGCCGCAGGTCGAACACCGCCCTTGCCCGGTCGATCGTGACCATCGCCTGCACTGCGCCGAACTTGGCCAGACCCAGGTCCAGGCTGTCCGCCGTCAACGCCACTTCGGCATCCAATGCACCCAGACCGCTGGCATCGATCTTGTCCTTGGGCCAGCCAGAGGCCTTGGCGCCGCCCTGCGCTCCGCCACCGGAACCACCCGTCACAGCACTCAGGTCCAGTGCCCCGGCGGTGACTTGCGCCGACAGCTTGGGGCGTTCGCCTGCCGTGGTCATGTCGGCCTCTACCGCCAGCGGCGCCCCGTCCAGCGTGACCTTGCCCTCGCGCAGATGCACCGTGCCCGCCTCGGTCAGCGTGACCTGCCCGGTCACAGCAACCCCGCCTGCGCCTAACCCCTTGGGCAGCGCTGGCGCGGGCACACCGGCCAGCGCCGACACCTCTGCCAGCGCCGCCAGATCGGCGCTCAATGCGCCCTCAGCAGCCATCGGGTTCCAGCCTGCGCGCCCCTCGAACGTGCCTTTCGCCTTGCCAGCCGACCATTCGGCCCTCAACGGCCCGACCTTGCCGTCAAGAAAGCTGCGGAAGGCGCCGATGTCGGCATTTGCGGCAAAGGCCTGCCCGCCACGCACCGCCGACAGGGCGACCGTGGCCTTGCCCTCGTATTCCGGCACCGCGAGCGTCATGTCCATGTCGGTCAGGTCGAACCGCTGACCGGTGCCATGATCGACAAAGGTCAGACTGCCGCCGCTGATCAAGCCCTTGTCCAATGTGAAGGGCTGACCCACGCCGGGGGTATCGGTGGTCACACTGCCGCCATTGCTGCCCCCGAACACCCAGTTCTCGCGCCCGTCCTTGGCCCGCTCCAGCACCAGCTTCGGGCCGGTTGCCGCGATCTTGGTGATCTTGACCTCGCCCCCGATCAGCGCCGCCAGATCGACCCCGATCTCCAGCCCCTCGGCGCGGAACATCGGCCCTTCGTCCGACCAATCGGCATTGGCCATGCTGACCGGCCCGGTTTCCACCCCCAGAACCGGCCAGACCGAGGGCCGAACCGATCCTTCCAGCGTAACCTTGCGTCCGGTCAGGGTTTCCAGCTTGCCCAAGGCCACCCCGGCAATCTTTTCTGCCGGCAGCAAAAACACGGCAGCCACCGCCAGCAGGACCAGAATCGCCACCGCGCCCACAAGCCGAAAAATCCAGCGCATCACACACTCCCTTGCCCTAACTGACCCAAAACCTACCGGGTCTTGAGTGCCTTTATAGCCCGGAGTGTGCCGCCGATAAACTTATCCCTGCGCGCGCCGCCGCCGATAAGCGGTCATCAGCAGCAATGCACCACCCAGCAACGGGGCGCTGGCAGGCACCGGCACCGGGGCGATGGCCCCGGCGGCATACCGCGCCATCACTGCCAGATCGCCTTCGTCAAACTGCCACAGCGTCGCGGTCGCCTTGCCGTCCCAGGCATCGAGATACCATGTTCCGAAATCCTGATAGACCTCGGCAGAGATTTGCCAGTTGGTTGCCTCGCCCATGTCGCTCAGATCAAAACCCAGCAAAAGCGGCACAAAGCCGTAGCCGGGCGTCGCAGCCTCGGCGGCCCAGTCCGTTCCGTTCCAGCGATATATCTGGGGCGCAGCAATCACCGGGTCCAGCCCGTCCCATTCGACATGCGCAATGCCATCGGAAAAGATAAGGTCGTCCGTCTCTACCAGAACATGCAGCGCCCATTGCACGGCCGAAGGTCCGGCCACCGCCGGCCCCAGGCAGGCGCTTTCCAGATAATAGGTCAGGCATGTTTCCTGCACCGACAGCGGGCCAGAGGAATAAACCGCATCCACCACCGCCGCCTCTGCCTGCGCCAGCCCTGTCAGCGCCATTGCCGTCGCCACAGTAAATACTTTCATTGTTTCCCCCAAAGCATCAATACTGCAAGAAATGGTTAACTCTCTGGTTCAGAAGCCATGCTCACCCGATTCGAGCGAGTCTTTTCTGCCCTATTCATGTCATGGTGGTATTTTCCGCCCATCATGCGAGCGTCACATCGATATCGGGCCGCCCGATTTGGCCAACATCATCGGCCCGGCTGGTTCGCTTTGCCGTGGCAGCTCGACCGAACCAACCGGCAAAACCAACGTCAAGACGGGCGCGAATGCGGCGGGGTGAGGATGCCAAAACTTTATCTCCCCCCTCTTTACCGCGTGATATCAGCGCATTGACTGGCATTTCACGCATGAAACGCTCCCCTTAACGCCAAGGCGATTCGGGGCTATATCGGCCCCATGTCGCAGAACCCGCCCAACCTCCGCCCCGACCTTGCCCGCAGTCTCGTGCCCGACACCCTTCGGCGCGAGGGCCAGCCCACCATCGGAATGGTCAGCCTTGGCTGCCCCAAGGCGCTGGTGGACAGCGAACGCATCCTGACGCGCCTTCGGGCCGAGGGCTATGCGATCAGCCCCGATTACAAGGGGGCGGATGCTGTGATTGTGAACACCTGCGGGTTCCTCGATTCGGCCAAGGCCGAAAGCCTGGACGCGATTGGCGAGGCGCTGCGCGAGAACGGCAAGGTGCTGGTCACCGGCTGTCTGGGCGCGGAACCCGAATACATCACCGGTGCGCATCCCAAGGTGATGGCCGTGACCGGCCCGCATCAGTATGAGGCGGTTCTGGATGCGGTTCACAAAGCGGTGCCGCCTGCGCCCGATCCGTTCATCGACCTGCTGCCCGCAACCGGCGTGCGCCTTACGCCCCGCCATTACAGCTATCTGAAAATCTCGGAAGGCTGCAATCACGCCTGCAAGTTCTGCATCATCCCAGACATGCGCGGAAAACTGGTGTCCCGCCCCGCCCATGCCGTGATGCGAGAGGCGGAAAAACTGGTCGAGGCCGGGGTCAAGGAGCTGCTGGTCATCAGCCAGGACACCTCCGCCTATGGGCTGGACCTGAAGCACGCCACCACCGCGGGCCGCGACGGGCGCGAACACCGGGCGCATATCACCGACCTTGCCCGCGATCTGGGCAGCTTGGGTGCCTGGGTGCGGCTGCACTACGTCTATCCCTACCCTCATGTGCGCAACCTGATCCCCCTCATGGCGGAAGGGCTGGTGCTGCCCTACCTCGACATCCCGTTCCAGCACGCCCACCCGGATGTGTTGAAACGCATGGCGCGGCCTGCGGCGGCTGCGAAAACGCTGGATGAAATCGCAGCCTGGCGCCGCGATTGTCCCGAGATCACTCTGCGCTCCACCTTCATCGTCGGCTATCCGGGCGAGACGGAGGAAGAATTCCAGACCCTGCTCGACTGGCTGGATGAGGCGCAATTGGACCGTGTTGGCTGTTTTCAATACGAAAACGTCGCCGGGGCGCGCAGCAATGCCCTGCCCGACCATGTGCCTGAAGAGGTCAAGCAAGACCGCTGGGACCGTTTCATGGCCAAGGCCCAGGCGATTTCCGAGGCGAAGCTGGCCGCCAAGGTGGGCCAGACCATGCAGGTTCTGGTCGATGAGGTGGACGAAGAGGGCGCCACCTGCCGCACCAAGGCCGATGCACCGGAAATCGACGGCAACCTGTTCATCGACGAGGGGTTCGAGGGGCTGGCCCCCGGCGATCTGGTGACGGTTCAGGTTGAGGAAGCCGGGGAGTACGATCTGTGGGGGCGGGTCGTCTGACCCCTACCCCATCCACCGCCCGGCATCCCGGCTTTGGTGAAGCAAGCGGATGACCAGCAGCCTGTCCGGCTGCGCCCGGAACCAGATGACATGTGACCCGGCGACAAGCTGGCGCAGGCCGGGGGATATATCGTCGGCTTTGGCTCCTGAAACCTGGCCTCTTGCCAGTTGCCACATTCTGCCACGCAATTCATCGGCATATAGCCGCGCCCGTGCCGGGCCCCATTGCTGTTTGGAATAGCCATATATCTCACGAATATCCGCCTGTGCGGCGGGCGTGATGTTCAGTTTCACGCGGCGTCCCCGGCCATCATCTGGTCGAAGAACGTATCAATATCAAAGTCTTCGGCAACACCGCTTTCGTCACCCTTGCGGATCTCGGCGCGCAGCTCCTCCAGCGCCGCCTCGCGTTCTTCCAGCAGGCGCAGACCGGCGCGTATCACCTCGGAGGCGCTGCCATAGCGGCCTGTGGCGATCTGTTCGGTCAGAAACCGGGTGAAGTGATCGCCCAAGGCGAAGGATGTGGTTTTGGACATGGGCACCCCCTTGCGTTACCAATCAATAGTAACACCGGAGCGGCGCAGGGCCAAGGTTTACTTGGCCTTCTTCGCCTCCAGCGCGGCAATCCGCGCCTCCAGCGCCTCATTCTCCTCGCGCGCCTTCTGGGCCATGGCACGCACGGCGTCGAATTCTTCCCGCGTCACGAAATCGCGGTCGGCGAGCCAACGATCCATCCAGCTTTTCATCGCCGTCTCGGCCTCGGTCTTGGCACCCTGCGCCACGCCCATGGCTGAGGTCATGACCTTGGAAAGATCGTCAAAGAACTTGGAACCGGGGTTCATGGCAGCCTCCTGAGCTTTCGCGCCTATCTGGGGCGGGCGGGGGAAAATGGCAAGGCGGCGGATGATCCCAGCCGCGAAATCAGCCGCCGATCGGCTGGCTGCGGCCTTTCAGCGCCTGAAGCCAGCCAAGACCATGCACCGTAGCCCGCGCCGGGCGATATTCGGCGGAGATCCAGCCATCATAACCCGCCTCATCCAGCCCCGCGCAAAGCGCCGTCAGGTCGAACCCGCCACCGCCCGGCTCGTTACGCGCTGGAAAGCCCGCAATCTGGACATGGGCAATATGGTCGCGGTGGCGATGCCAAACCGCCTCGGCATTGCCGTGAATGCGCGCGGCGTGCCACAGGTCGAATTGCAGGCCCGCTTGCGGCAGGGCCAGATCGTCCAGAATCCGCGCTGCCTGATCGAAATCGTTCAGGAAATAGCCTGGCATGTCATCTGGGTTGATCGGTTCCAGCACCAGGGGCAGGTCAGGCGCCTCGGCTGCGGCCCAGGCCAGGTTTTCGGTATAGGTCTGTTCGGCCTGCGGACCTTTGGCCACACCCGCCATCACATGCACCCGCCCTGCGCCAAGCCGGGTCGCCACATCGGCGGCGCGCAGGAAACTGTCGCGAAACCGCCCCTCTTCGCCCGGAACGGCGGCAAAGCCGCGGTCGCCCGCAGCCCAGTCTCCGGGATGGGTGTTGATCAGCGCAAGGGGCAGGCCAGCCAGCGCCGCCTCCCATTCCTTGACCGGAAAATCATAGGGAAACAGGATTTCAGCCCCGTCAAAGCCCGCTTGCGCCGCCAGCCCCGGCCGGTCAAGCGGCGGAACTTCGGTGAACAGCATGGTCAGGTTGGCAGCGAAACGGGGCATGTATCAGGTCAACTCGGCAGCAGGGATCACCGGAAAGAATTGGCCGCCCGACCAGAGGCCGAACCAGTCGGTGCCGTCAAGCCTTTCCTGCGTTCCAAGCTCGACCAGACGATAAAAGCTCTTGCGGTCGATCAGCGCCTCCAGCCCGCGGCGAACATGGACGTAGGGCGACGGCTCGCCGGTTTCGCGGTCGCGCACGACGCGGATCGGGTTTTCTGCGCTGGCCACCACCTCATCCTCGGTTTTGGTGAAAAACCGGATGTCCTGCGCCGCCCCCTCTCCCGTCACCTCGAAATCCACGGCCAGCAAAGGGGCGTCATCAACCTTGATGCCGACCTTTTCGACCGGGGTGACGAGGTAATACTGCCCCTCCTCCAGTTTGAGAATCGATGAGAACAGCTTCACCAAGGGTGCGCGCCCAATCGGCGTGCCAAGATAGAACCACGTTCCATCCCGCGCGATCCGCATGTCAAGATCACCGCAAAACGGCGGGTTCCACAGATGCACCGGCGGCGGGCCTTTCCTGGACGCCGCTTTCACCGACGCAACCAACCCGTCCGCCGATGGTTTCACGATCATTTGTGCACCTTTGGCGTTTGCCATTTGTGCCCGACCCCGGATTTCGCTTTTATGGGCCAGATATAAGCGTTGCCGGAGAAATGTCATGTCCGATCCCACTTTGCTGGTTGCCGAGATCGAGGGCCTTGCCGAACGGCTGGGCCGCGCGCGCACCTCGGTCGCCGGGCGATTCATCGGGCAGGAAAAGGTAGTGGATCAGGTGCTTGCAGCCCTGATCTGCGGTGGCCATGCACTGCTGGTGGGCCTGCCGGGTCTGGGCAAGACGCTGTTGGTGGACACGCTGTCCACCGTGATGGGGCTGAAGGCCAACCGCATCCAGTTCACGCCAGACCTGATGCCCGCCGACATTCTGGGTTCGGAAGTTCTTGAAACTGCCGCCGATGGCGCCCGCGCCTTCCGCTTTCTGGAAGGGCCGGTGTTCTGCCAGTTGCTGATGGCGGATGAGATCAACCGCGCCAGTCCGCGCACCCAGTCGGCCCTGTTGCAGGCGATGCAAGAGCGGGAAGTGACGATCGCAGGCCAGCATCGCCCCCTTGGCCGCCCGTTCCATGTGCTGGCCACGCAAAACCCGATCGAGCAGGAAGGCACCTATCCCCTGCCCGAAGCGCAGCTTGACCGCTTTTTGTTGCAGGTGGACGTGGACTATCCGACCCGCGACGCCGAAAAGGCGATTCTGCTGGCCACCACAGGCGCAACCGAGGCCGAGGCCCATGCCGTGTTTGACACCGAGGGGCTGATTGCCGCCCAGCGCATCATCCGCCAGATGCCGGTGGGCGAAGCGGTGGTCGAGGCGATCCTTGACCTTGTGCGCGCCTGCCGTCCGGGGGAACCCGAGGGCGCGGCGCTGGCGGGAAGCCTTGCCTGGGGCCCGGGGCCGCGCGCGGCGCAGGCGCTGATGCTGACCGTGCGGGCGCGGGCGCTGCTGGATGGCCGTCTTGCGCCATCGATTGCCGATGTGGCCGCCATGGCTCAGCCGGTGCTGGAACACCGCATGGCCCTGTCTTTCGCCGCCCGCGCGCGGGGCGAGACGCTGACCGGCCTGATCCAGCGCACCGTTTCGCAGGTTCTGCGGCTGGAGGCGGCGGCTTGAGCCAACCCGCCCCCCTGCCCAACAGTCTTCTGGGCGACCTGCGCGCCCGCGCCGAGGCGCTGGGGCAATCGCTGCCAGCCCTTCTGGCCGAGGCCGACCATCTGGCCCGCACCGTCATGATGGGCGAACATGGCCGCCGCCGCGCCGGGCAGGGTGATGAGTTCTGGCAGTATCGCCCCGCCCATGCCGGGGATGCGGCGCGCAGCATCGACTGGCGGCGCTCTGCCCGGTCGGATGCCCATTTCGTGCGGGAACGCGAATGGCAGGCGGCGCAATCGGTCACGCTGTGGGTGGATCGGGCAAGGTCGATGACCTTTTCCGGCGCGAAGGGGCGAGAAACCAAGGCCAACCGCGCCCGCCTGCTGGCGCTGGCGACCGGCGTGCTGCTGTTGCGCGCGGGCGAGCGGGTGGGCCTTGCCGGGGGCGATCCGCCGAGGCCGGGGCGGGCGCAGGTGGTGCCGCTGGCGGCAAACCTCTCGGACGAGGCGACCGAAGATTATGGCCTGCCCGATGCGGCGGGTCTGGTGGCGCATGGTCGTGCGGTGTTCCTGTCAGATTTTCTTGGGCCGCTGCCCCCCTTGCAAGACGCGCTGGCGCAGGCCGCCGAGCGCGGGGTGCGGGGCGTCCTATGCCAGATACTCGACCCGGCAGAAGAGGATTTTCCCTTTTCCGGCCGCACCATCTTTGACTCGATGGGCGGCACGCTGACCCATGAGACCCAAAGCGCGGGAGAATTGCGCGCCCGCTATCTGGCACGTCTGGCCGAGCGCAAGGACCAGTTGCAAAGCCTTGCCCGCGCGACCGGCTGGCACTATGCCTGCCACCATACCGGCGCCCCGGCGCAATCTGCCTTGTTGTGGCTGTACCGCGCGCTGGAGGGCGGGCGCTGATGTTCGCCAACCTTGCCTTCTCTGCCCCCTGGATTCTCGTCGCGCTGATTGCCCTTCCGGTGCTGTGGCTTTTGCTGCGCGCCATCCCCCCCACCCCGATCCGCCGCCGCTTTCCCGGCGTTGCGCTGCTGCTGGGCCTTCAGGACGATGAGCGGCAGGCCGACAAGACGCCATGGTGGCTGCTGATGCTGCGGGCGCTCGCGATTGGGGCCGCGATTGTGGGATTTGCAGGACCAGTCATCAACCCGCCGCCAAAGCAGGCAGGCAACAGGCCATTGCTGGTGCTGCTGGATGGTGGCTGGGCCGATGCCCGCGACTGGCCCCGCCGGATCGACCGCGCGCAAGGGGCCGTGGACGAGGCCGCGCGGATGGGTCGCCCCCTGGCCATTGCAACGCTGACCGACACTCCCGACCTGATCGCCTTTCGCAATCCCGCCGAATGGCAGGGCAAACTGGCCGCCCTGTCGCCCCGCCCGTTCCTGCCCGGCAAGGCCGAGGCTTGGGCCAAGATATTGCCCGCAGGCGGGTTTGATACGCTGTGGCTGTCCGACGGGCTGGACCATCCCGGCCAGGCGGCGCTGATGACGGCACTATCCGGCCATGGCAGCGTGACGGTCGTGGCCTCTCCGCGCCCGGTCTATGCCCTGCATCCCGCGCGCTTTGCCGATGGCAAGGTGCGTCTGGCGGCGAGCCGCCTGCCCGTGCCCCAAGAGACCAGCCTGGAGGTTTCGGCCCGTGGCCCCGACCCTTCGGGCGTGGACCGTGAACTGGCGCGCGGCACTTTGGCCTTTGCGCCGGGCGAGGCCCGCGCCGAACTGGCGCTGGACCTGCCGCCCGAATTGCGTAACCGCCTGACCAGGTTCGAATTGATCGGCCAGCGTACGGCAGGCGCGGTGGCCCTGTCGGATGACAGTCTCAAGCGGCGCAAGGTGGCCATCGTCACCGCAAGCGCCGAGCGTGAGGGCTTGCAGATCCTGTCCGCCGACCATTTCCTGAAACAGGCCCTCGCCCCAACGGCTGAGGTGATCGAGGGCGGCCTGTCCGACCTGCTGCCCGCCAAGCCCGATGTCATCATCCTGCCCGACATCGCCCGCCTGACCCAGACCGAGCAGGACGGCGTGCTGGATTGGCTGGATCAGGGCGGTCTTCTGTTGCGTTTTGCCGGGCCAAGACTTGCCTCGGTCGATCCGGTGACCACGGGCGATGACCCGCTGCTGCCGGTGCCGCTGCGCGAAGGCGGACGCGCCGTCGGCGGCGCGATGAGCTGGGATCAACCGCGCACGCTGGCCCCCTTTGCTGAAGGCTCGCCCTTCCACGGGCTGACGGTTCCCGCCGATCTGGCTGTGACCCAGCAGGTGCTGGCCCAACCCGGCCCCGATCTGGCCGAGCATACGATTGCCGAACTGACGGACGGCACGCCTCTGGTGACCCGCAAGCCGCTGGGTCAGGGCCAGGTGGTGCTGTTCCATGTCACCGCCAATGCCGACTGGTCGAACCTGCCCCTTTCGGGCCTGTTCGTGCAGATGCTGGAGCGGCTGGCGGTTTCCACCCGGGCCGAGGCGGTTTCGGGCGGGCCGGATCTTGCCGGGCTGACCTGGGCGCCCGAAAAAATGCTGGACGGTTATGGCCAGCCCGCCGATGCAGGCCAGATGGCCGGGATCAAGGGCGAGGCCTTGGCTGCCGCGCTGAAATCCGGGCCCGATGCCGCCGTGCCCCCCGGCCTTTACCGTAACGAGGACCGTCTGATCGCCGTGAACGCCCTGCCCGCCGATGCCACGCTAACTGCCGCAACCTGGCCTGCTGGCACGCAGGTCGAAGGGCTGGACGCTCCGCGCGCCCGCGCGCTTGGCGGCTGGCTGATGGCGATTGCGCTGGCGCTGCTGTCAGTCGATGTGGTGGCGGCACTGGCGCTGTCGGGCCGCTTGCCGCGCATGGGGCGGGCGGCGGCAGTTCTGCTTGTGCTGGCGCTGATCCCG
>DDEX01000020.1:14539-47082 GCA_002336845.1 Rhodobacteraceae bacterium UBA1943 | reverse complement strand
TCGAGGCGCCCGAGGGCACGGCGGCCCGGCCCATGGCGCCACTTTCCAGAACCACATCCACCTCGACCGTGGGGTTGCCCCGGCTGTCAAGGATTTCGCGGGCGTGAATGTCGATGATCGTGCTCATGGGGCCTCTCCCGAACCAAAGAATGTTGCAATCTCGTTTAGCGGCTGATGGCCCTTAGGGAAAGGGCAAGATGTGGTGCTGTGTTAGCGCAAACACCCGGCGACGCCGGAAATGGTCTGCTGGAGCGTATCACAGGTATAAAAGGTCAAAGACAAGGATGTGACAGGCAATGACCGATCTGCGTGACGGCAGTTTTGAAGAGGATCGCGCGCGGTTATGGGGGCGCCGGGCGGCAATCGGCGCAGTGCTGGCCGGAGCGGCGGGGGCAGGGGGGTGGTTTCTGTCCGGTCCGCCCGGCGGTTCCGAACCGAACCGCAGCGCGACCGGCCCGGATGGCACCTGCTTGAAGCTGCCCGAGGAAACCAACGGCCCCTATCCCGCCGATGGCAGCAACCGGCTGAACGGGGCCAGGGTGAACGTGCTGACCGACAGCGGCGTGATCCGTCGCGACCTGCGGTCCAGTTTCGGTGGGCTGACGCCGGTGGCGAATGGTGCGCCGCTGGAACTGGAGCTGCGGCTGGTCGATGTGGGCGCTGCCTGCGCGCCCATGGCGGGGCTGGCGGTTTACCTGTGGCATTGCGATGCGGCGGGCGACTATTCGATCTATGGGCTGACCGAGGCCAATTACCTGCGCGGCATGCAGGAAAGCGATGCCTCGGGCGTGGTGCGCTTTACCACGATATTCCCCGGCACCTATCAGGGCCGCTGGCCGCATCTGCATTTCGAGGTCTTTGCCTCCACCGCCTCGGCGGCGGCAGGCGAGGCACCACTGCTGACCTCGCAAATCGCGATGCCGGGCGCGGCGGCACAGGCGCTGTATCTGGCGGATGCCCGTTATGCCGACAGTATTGCGCCGCTGGCGGGCGTGACCTTTGAGGGCGACGGCATCTTTGGTGACAACACGGCCGAGCAACGCGCTGCCCAGTTGCTGAACCTGTCGGCCGACGGGGCCTCGGGCAGGGTGACGATCGGGCTTTTGCGCAATCAGGCCTGAGCGACCCTTTGCGCGCGAGCACGCTCGCGCGCAAAGGCATAAAGCCCGGAGCCCACGACGATGGCCGCCCCGATCAGTGTGCTGGCCTGTGGCCGCTCGGCAAAGAAGATGGCCGCGACGATCAGGGCAAAGACCAGCCTAGTATAGCGGAAGGGGGCGACGACCGACACCTCGCCCAGCCGCATCGCCGCCACCACCGCATAATAGCCGAAAAGGCCGGTCAGCAGCGCGCCCGACAGGCCAAGCCATTGTCCGGGCGAGGGCGGCACAAAGCTGTGGCCCATCGCAGCCATCAGCGCGACCCCCGAGGGCACAAGCCCCAGATAGGCCCAGGTTGCGACCTGAAAGGTGCCGATCCGCATCGGCATGGCCCGTGTCGCCAGATCGCGCGAGGCCAGCACGATCACGCAGGCGACGGTAAAAAGCCCCGTGGGGTCGAACCGCGCATCCCAGGGCGAAAGGATGATCATAACCCCCAGGAACCCCACGGTGATCGAGGTCCAGCGCCGCCATCCCACGGTTTCGCCCAGAAACAGGGCCGCCCCCGCCGTGACGACCAGCGGGGAGGCCTGGAGCAGCGCCGAAGTCATCGACAAGGGCGCATAGGCCAGCGCGATGATATAAAAGATCGCCGCCGCCGCTTCGGACAGGGTGCGCAGCAACGGCACGCCACGAAGGGCATCGCGCGACAGGATCGGTTGGCGGCGCGCTGCGGCCAGCAGCCAGAACACGACCGCGCCCGCAGCCCCGGTCAGCGCCAGAACCTGCCCCGGCGGCAAGGCCTCGGCCGCACGCTTCAGGAATAGGTCTTCTATGGCAAAGAATGCCATCGAGCCTGTCATCAGTGCGGCGGCACGGGTGTTTTCGGAGGAACTCACGTCTTTTCTGCTTTGGTCAGGGGAACGGCCAGCAGTTCCAGCCGGTGGCCAATCAGCCGGTATCCCAGCCGGGCGGCGATCTTCTCTTGCAAGGCCTCGATCTCGGGGTCGATGAACTCGATCACGCGTCCGGTGGACACGTCGATCAGGTGGTCGTGATGGTCGCGCTCGGCATCCTCATACCGCGCGCGGCCGTCGCCGAACTCGACCTTTTCCAGAATCCCAGCCTCTTCCAGCAGTTTCACGGTGCGATAGACGGTCGCCAGAGAGATGCGCGGATCGATGGCACTGGCGCGGGCGTAAAGCTCTTCCACATCGGGATGGTCTTCGGCCTCGCCGATGACGCGGGCCAAGATGCGGCGCTGGTCGGTCATGCGCAGGCCCCGTGCCTCGCAGCGGGCGATGATGTCGGTCATGGGTCACCTCCCCCTTTCCGGTCCGATTAGCGAAAAGCACGAGGCGGTGCCAGCGGTTTCGGGCTGGCCAAGCCATCGCTTGACTCTGCCGGGCCGCAGGCAAAGGGTGCGGCCCGCGAACAGGGGGCAAGGATGCGCAAGGATCGGCTGGATGGAACGGGCCTTGCGGCTCTCTTGGGTATTACCCTGCTGCTCGCGGCGAACCAGATCATCATCAAGGATGCAAATCAGGGTTTGCAGCCGGTGTTCTTTGCGGGCGCGCGGTCGGTTCTGGCGACGGGCTTTGTCTGGCTGTGGTTGCGCCACCGCGGAATGACAGACCGGGTGCGGCGGGACGATCTGGTGCCCGGCCTGTGGATCGGCGCGATTTTCGCGGTAGAGTTCATGGCGCTGTTTCTGGCGTTGGACCTGACCGCAGTCAGCCGCGCCTCCATCATCTTTTATTCCATGCCGGTGTGGATGGGCCTGCTGGCCCATTTCGGCCTGCCGGGCGAACGGCTGACGCCGGTGCGTGCCGTGGGGCTGGCCATGGCCTTTGCCGGCACGACCTGGGCGATCCTGTCGCGCAGCCCCGGCGGGCATGGCAACATCTGGGGCGATCTGTGCGCGCTGGTTGGCGCCTGGGGCTGGGCGGGCACCGCATTCTTGGCGCGCAAGACCCGCCTGCGCGAGGCGGGGCCAGAGGCGCAACTGTTCTGGATGGTGGCGGTGTCGGGACCGATTCTGCTGCTGGTGGCACCTGCGTTCGGGCCATTGCTGCGTGATATTCAGCCCCACCACTGGGTTTGGCTGGTGGTGCAGGCGCTGGTCGTGGTGACGGGCGGCTTCATCAGTTGGCTGTGGCTGCTGTCGGTTTATCCCACCGCCACGGTGGCCAGCTTTTCCTTCCTTACCCCGCTGTTCGCGATGGGGCTTGGCGTGTTGATTTACGGCGAGACGCTGACCCCATCCCTCGCGGGGGCGGCACTTTTGGTCGCAGGCGGAATCGTGCTGATCAACCGCCGCCGCTGACAGGATTCGCCCGCAGCTTGCGGCAAGGCCTGCGCTGCACAGGCCAAATCCGCCGCTGATCTGGGTTTTTCATCCCGTTTCATGCGACGCATGAACCGTACGATCACAGCCGCGTGACGCCACCCCTATGTTGCGTGAATATCGTCAAGCACAAAATGTAGTGGATAATGCGAAAATATCCGTTGCGAGACAGCGGCGTTTACGACAGTTTGACGAAGTGGCCAGCGACACCACCAGATGTTGTGGCCGGGCAGGGACGATCTTCGACAGCAGCAGCGCCATCATGTGGCGCGGCGACCGGGGCCGGGCAGGCTTCGGGCGATGGGATTTTCTTGCCTATCAAGGACTTCAACCGGACGGGGCACGAAGCCCTGCCGATATGCGGATGGGGCAGAGATGAAGATCGAGCGCAAGTTCACGACCGAAGCCAGCGGCGCCTATGGTGACATCGCCTTTAGCAAGACCACCTCTGAGATTCGTAATCCCGACGGCAAGGTCGTTTTCAAGAACGACGCGGTAGAGGTGCCCGAGGGCTGGAGCCAGGTCGCCAGCGATGTGCTGGCGCAAAAGTATTTCCGCAAGGCGGGCGTTCCGGCCCGGCTGAAGCGCGTCAAGGAAAAGGGCGTTCCCGAATTCTTGTGGCGCCATGTGCCGGATGAAGCAGCCTTGGCAGAATTGCCGCAAGATCAACGGATTGTCGGCGAAACCTCGGCCAAACAAGTGTTTGACCGCCTGGCCGGCGCCTGGGCCTATTGGGGCTGGAAGGGTGGCTATTTCACCACCGAGGCCGACGCGAGCGCCTATTATGACGAGATGCGCTTCATGCTCGCGCGCCAGATGGCGGCGCCGAACAGCCCCCAGTGGTTCAACACCGGCCTGCATTGGGCCTATGGCGTCGATGGTCCGGCGCAGGGGCATTACTATGTCGATCACAAAACCGGTACGCTGACCAAATCGGACAGCGCCTATGAACACCCGCAGCCCCATGCCTGCTTTATCCAATCGGTCAGCGATGATCTTGTGAACGAGGGCGGCATCATGGACCTGTGGGTGCGGGAAGCGCGGCTGTTCAAATATGGCTCGGGCACCGGCACCAACTTCTCCTCGCTGCGGGGCGAAGGCGAAAAGCTGTCGGGCGGTGGCAAGTCGTCGGGCCTGATGGGCTTTTTGAAGATTGGTGACCGGGCGGCGGGTGCGATCAAGTCGGGCGGCACCACGCGGCGCGCGGCCAAGATGGTGATCTGCGACATGGATCACCCCGATGTTGAGGATTTCATCAACTGGAAGGTCATCGAGGAACAAAAGGTTGCCTCGCTGGTGGCCGGGTCCAAGGCGCATGAGCTGAAACTGAACGAGATCTTCTCGGCGATCCGCCAGTGGGATGGTTCGGCTGAAGATTCGGTTGACCCGGCCAAGAACCCGGCGCTGAAGGCGGCGATCAAATCGGCCAAAAAGGCCATGATTCCTGACACCTACACCAACCGGGTGCTGCAATACGCGAAGCAAGGTTTCACCAGCATCGAATTCCCGACCTATGACACCGATTGGGATTCCGAAGCCTACATCACCGTCTCGGGCCAGAACTCGAACAACTCGGTCCGCGTCACCGATGCCTTCCTGAAGGCCGTCAAGAACGACGCCCCGTGGGAGCTGATCCGCCGCACCGATGGCAAGGTTGCCAAGACCGTTTCGGCGCGAGAGCTGTGGGACCAGATCGGCCACGCCGCCTGGGCCTGCGCCGACCCCGGCATCCAGTTCCATGATACGGTCAACGCCTGGCACACCTGCCCGACCGATGGGCCGATCCGGGGCTCGAACCCGTGCTCGGAATACATGTTCCTGGATGATACGGCCTGCAACCTGGCCTCGATGAACCTGCTGACCTTCTTCCACGACGGCAAGTTCGATGCGGAAGGCTATGTTCACGCCAGCCGGCTGTGGACCGTCACGCTGGAAATCAGCGTGATGATGGCGCAGTTCCCGTCGAAGGAAATCGCCCAACTCAGCTATGACTTCCGCACCTTGGGCCTTGGCTATGCCAATATCGGTGGCCTGTTGATGAACATGGGCCTTGGCTATGACAGCCGCGAAGGCCGCGCGCTATGCGGCGCCCTGACCGCGATCATGACCGGCGTCGCCTATGCCACCAGCGCCGAAATGGCCAAAGAGCTGGGTCCGTTCCCCGGCTATGCCCGCAACGCCGACCACATGCTGCGTGTCATCCGCAACCACCGCAATGCCGCGATGGGCAAGACCACCGGCTATGAGGACGTGAACGTCAATCCGGTGGCGCTGGACGCCGCGGGTTGCCCAGACAAGGCCTTGGCCGCGCTGGCAAAATCGGCCTGGGATGAGGCGCTGGCGCTGGGTGAGGCGCATGGCTATCGCAACGCGCAAACCACCGTCATCGCCCCCACCGGCACCATCGGTCTGGTCATGGATTGCGACACCACCGGGATCGAGCCGGACTTTGCCTTGGTCAAGTTCAAGAAGCTGGCCGGCGGCGGGTATTTCAAGATCATCAACCAGTCGGTTCCGGCGGCGCTGGAAGCCTTGGGCTATCGCACCAGCGAAGTGGCCGAGATCGTTTCTTACGCCGTGGGTCACGGCACCCTGGGCAATTGCCCCGGCATCAACCATACCGCGCTGATCGGCCACGGTTTCGGCCCGCGCGAGATTGAAAAGATCGAAGGCGCGCTGCCCTCTGCCTTTGACATCCGCTTTGTCTTCAACCAGTGGACGCTGGGCGAGGATTTCTGCAAGCAGACCCTTGGCATTCCTGCCGAAAAGCTGGCCGACCCGACCTTTGACCTCTTGAAGCACCTTGGCTTTACCAAGGCGCAGGTCGATGCGGCGAACGATCATGTTTGCGGCACGATGACGCTGGAAGGCGCGCCGTTCCTGAAGGCCGAGCATCTGAACGTGTTCGATTGCGCCAACCCCTGCGGCAAGATCGGCAAGCGGTTTTTGTCAGTGGACAGCCACATCCACATGATGGCGGCGGCGCAGAGCTTCATCTCGGGCGCGATTTCCAAGACGATCAACATGCCCAACGCCGCCTCGATCACCGAGGTTCTGGCGGCCTATGAACTGTCGCATTCGCTGGGCATCAAGGCCAATGCGATCTATCGCGACGGCTCGAAACTGTCGCAACCGCTGGCTTCGGCGCTGATCGAGGATGACGAGGAGGCGGAGGAAATCCTCGCCACCGGCTCGATGCAGGAAAAGGCGGCGGTGATTGCCGAGAAGATCGTCGAAAAGGTGATCATCAAGGAAATCATCCGCACCAATCGCGAAAAGCTGCCCGAACGCCGCAAAGGCTATACCCAAAAGGCCATTGTCGGCGGGCACAAGGTGTACCTGCGCACCGGCGAATATGGCGACGGGCGGCTGGGCGAGATCTTCATCGACATGCACAAGGAAGGTGCGGGCTTCCGCGCCATGATGAACAACTTTGCCATCGCGGTGTCGGTTGGCCTGCAATATGGCGTGCCGCTGGAAGAGTTTGTCGAGGCCTTCACCTTCACCCGGTTCGAGCCGGCGGGCATGGTGCAGGGCAATGACAGCATCAAGAACGCAACGTCGATCCTCGACTATATCTTCCGCGAACTGGCGATCAGCTATCTGGATCGCACCGATCTGGCCCATGTGAAACCGCAGGGTGCCTCGTTCGACGATCTGGGTCGCGGTGATGACGAAGGCAAACGCAACTTTGCCGAGGTGACGGAGAATGCCGCGTCGAAGTCACTGGAGATGCTGAAGTCGATTTCTTCGACCGGCTATCTGCGCAAGCGCCTGCCGCAGGAACTGATGGTGTTCCAGGGCGGCATGACCGGCACGGAAGGCGCGACGACCGCCTTTGCCGCCATGGTCGCCGAAACCTCTACGGCGCTGGCCACCGGCACCGTCAGCATGGATGCCCGCACCAAGGCCAAGATGCAAGGCTATGAGGGCGACCCTTGCGGCGAATGCGGCAACTACACGCTGGTCAGGAACGGCACCTGCATGAAGTGCAACACCTGCGGCGGGACCACGGGCTGTAGCTGAAAGGATCGGGGTGAAAGGTAGGCCAAGTCTCATTACAGCACGGGCCGCCGAGATTTACGGCGAGATGCTGGTGTGTCGGCGCGATTTTTGCGCCGATCACCAGTTTTTCCGTATGACCGAGGTGTGGGATTCGCTTTGTGAGACAGGTAGCGATTGGTCGATCAATCGTTACCGCTTCAATCTTGGGGACGACTACGAACGGACGGCTGGCGTTATTGCGTTTGGCCATCGGGTCAAACTGGCTGTCTCTGACGAGCTTTGGCAACGGGCTCAGAAGGGTGAGAAACTTGCCAATTTCATCCTTGCCCATGAGTTAGGGCATTTGGCCCTTGGTCATCACGCAAAAGGTGCAGTCGTCAAACATTTCCAGCTATTCTCTGGGCCTCGTGGCATGTCAAATTTCCCCCCGACGGTCGAGGAGCTGGAGGCGAATTTTGCGGCCACCTGCTTTCAGTGTGGGGTAGCGCTGGAAGATGCTAGGTTGGATGCGAAAGAGTTGGCGGCTCGCGCGTTCTCGGACATTAGCGGTGTCAAAAAGGCTCAAAGCTATGTTAGGCTTGAGGTTTTCCAGCGTGAGTTGCGCCGCTCGAAGCCAAAGTATCCAAAAGTTATCCTTTAGGTTAGCCTGGCGAAGTCAAAACAACCCCGCCTCCTTGGCGATCATCGCGGCCTGCGTGCGGTTCTGCGCCCCGATCTTGCGATACAGCGTCTTCATATGCAGCTTGACGGTGGGTTCGGTGATGCCCAGATCACGGGCGATTTCCTTGTTCGACTTGCCCTCGATCAGGCCGCCCAGCACCTCGCGCTCTCGGCGCGAAAGGCGCTGGGCCAGGGGATGCGCGGGTTCGTCCGTGGCCGAGCGTAGAAAGCCCAAGGGGACATACTGCTCTCCCATGGCCATGAATTGTACGGCATTTGCAAGCGATTTGGCGCTGAGGGTTTTGGGCAGATAGCCCGCTGCCCCCGCCGCCAGCGCCTGCTCGGCCAACTCGGGAGAGCCGGTGCCCGAGATCAGGGCGACCCTTTGCCCGCCCCGCATCGCCATCACCTGCCGCAAGCTGTCCAGCCCGTTCATGCCCGGCATCATCATGTCCAGCAGAACCAGATCGAATTGCGGCCGGCTTTCAATTGCGGCGATCGCGGCGGGCAGGCTGCCCACGGCCTCGGCCTCGATTCCGCTTTCGGTTTGCAGGAACAGCACGATGGTGTCGCGCACAAGGTCATGATCGTCTGCGATCAGGATCCGCATGAATTGGCTTCCACTACCAAAGGGGGGGCTATCCGTCGGCGGGCAATTCAGCCGGGGTTTTGCCCCATATTTACAGTTTGAAATGCGGACACAGAACCCCCGGTCCTGCGTTTTCTATTGTCAGAGCGTGATAAAAGTCGAATTATTTTCAGGAATCAAGGGGTTGTGATTGGCCTCAAGCAGCCCTCCCGTCAAGGGCAGAGCCTTCGGATCCAATCGTGATCGATTTTCCGCCAAGCGGTGCAACAGGTCAAGGCGCCAATCGGCGCGCCATTCACATCGTTGCTCGGCGAAGGCGACGCCGTCGCTGGACGAGGGCAAAGCCTGCCCCGCCGCTGGCTTCCACACCTGCCGCCCCAAAGGACCGGCTGTCCTGCCTGCCTTTAGCCCCTGGCTGCGGGGAGGGGCGGGGGCCGGGTTTGCAGCCGGCCCCAACCCGATCAGTCGGCGATCACGTCCTGCCGCTGCTGGCCCAGCCCGGCAATGCCCAGTTCCACCACATCGCCCGCCTTCAGGTAACGCGGCGGCTTCATCCCCATACCAACACCGGGAGGGGTGCCGGTCGAGATCACATCGCCGGGGTGCAGCGTCATGAACTGGCTGAGATAGCTGACCACATGGGCCACGCCATAAACCATGGTGCGGGTCGAGCCGTTCTGCATCTTCTCGCCGTTCACTGTCAGCCACATGGCAAGGTCTTGCGGGTTGGGCACTTCATCGCGCGTCACGAGCCAGGGGCCGATCTGGCCAAAGTTGTCGCAGCTTTTGCCCTTGGTCCACTGGCCGGCGCGTTCAGTCTGAAAGGCGCGTTCGGACACGTCATTGGTAACGGCATAGCCTGCCACATGGGCAAGTGCCTGATCTTCGCTGACATATTTCGCCTTGGTGCCAATGATTACGGCCAGTTCCACCTCCCAGTCGGTCTTGACCGAGGTGCGCGGAATGATGATCGGATCGTTCGGGCCGCAGATCGCGCTGGTGGCCTTCATGAAGATCACTGGCTCTGGCGGCACGGCCATGCCGCTTTCGGCCGCGTGATCGGCATAGTTCAGGCCGATGCAGATGAACTTGCCGGTGCCCGCGACACAGGGCCCCAGCCGGGTGCCGGCTGCGACGACGGGCAGGGCCGCCGCATCGACGCCGCGCAGCATGGCCAGCCCGGCCTCTGACAGAACGGCGCCGCCGATGTCGGGCACCAGCCCCGAAAGATCGCGGATCGTGCCATCCACATGCAGCAGGCCGGGCTTTTCGGCCCCCGACGGACCATGACGCAAGAGCTTCATTCTTCTTCCTCAGATATTGGACCAGCCGCCGTCGATCACATGCGCGACGCCGGTGGTATAGGACGATTCATCCGACGCGAGATAGACCACAAGTGCGGCAATCTCTTCGGCCTTGCCGATGCGGCCAATCGGCTGGCGGGCGACAAAGGCCTTGCGCGCGGCCTCGTAATCGCCGGTCGCGCGCAGCCGGTCCTCAAGTGAGGGGCTTTCCACCGTTCCGGGGCAGATCGCATTGCAGCGGATGCCTCGGGCGATGAAATCGGCGGCGATGGATTTGGTCAGCCCGATCACCCCGGCCTTGGTCGCGCCATAGACAAAGCGGTTCGGGGCGGCGATGACCGAAGAGGCGACCGAGGCCATGTTGATGATCGATCCGCCCCCCCGCTCCAACATACCGGGCAGAAAGGCGCGGCACATCCGGTACATGGCGGTCATGTTCAGATCCAGGCTGAAGGCCCATTGATCCTCATCGCAATCCAGAATCGTGCCATTGGCGACAAAACCTGCGCAGTTGAACAGCACATCCACCGGCCCCGCCGCCGCGACCGCTTCGGCAATGCTGGCCGGGTCGCGGACGTTCAGCAGGCGGGTTTCCACCCCCTCGGCGGCAAGGCTGTCCAGCGCCGTCTTGTTCACGTCGGTTGCCAACACGCTTGCGCCCTCGCGCGCCATGGCCAGGGCCGAGGCCCTGCCGATTCCCTGGCCCGCCGCCGTAACCAGCGCGCGCTTGCCTTTCAGCCTGTCAGTCATGGTGAAATACCTCTTCCATCATCGCCCACCATTCCCCCGGTGCGCGGCTATCCAGTGCAGATTGGCAGGGATCGGTCAGGCTCCACCAGTCCCTTGTCACCGGGTCGGCGGCGATTGCCGCCATATCGACGGCAAAATCGGTGCCGTGATATTCCCAGGTGCCGAACAACAGGTTTTCCGGCTCTCGCAGGAAGATCGTATAGTTGCGGATGTTCGAGGCCGAAATCCGCGCCAGAACAGCAGGCCAGACGGCGGCGTGAAGCGCCTTGTATTCGGCAACCTTTTCGGGCCGCAGGCCGATCATCATTCCCATGCGCTGCATCACATCACCGCGCCGATCTGCCAGGGGACGAATTCGGCCCCGCCAAAGCCCAGCTCTTCGGATTTGGTGACTTCGCCCGAGGCGACGCGGATGAACAGTTCGAACATTTCACGGCCCTTTTCCTCGAGTGTTACACCTTCAAGGATGTCGCCGGTGTTCAGGTCCATGTCGTCCTGCATCTTGGTGTACATCTCGGTATTGGTGGCAACCTTGATGCAGGGCACCGGCTTATACCCCGAGACCGATCCGCGCCCGGTGGTGAACACGATCAGATTGGCGCCCGAGGCGACCTGCCCGGTGACAGAGCAGGGGTCATAGCCGGGGCTGTCCATGAAGACAAAGCCTTTTTGGTCAATGGGTTCGGCAAACAGATACACACCCGACAGCGGGGCAGACCCACCCTTGGCCACCGCCCCCAGCGACTTTTCCAGAATGGTGGTCAGGCCACCCCGCTTGTTGCCGGGGCTGGGGTTGTTGTTCATCTCGCCCTTGTTGCGGGCGGTGTAATCCTCCCACCAGCGGATGCGGTCCAAGAGCTTTTCCCCGACCTCGGCGCTGATGGCGCGGCGGGTAAGCAGATGTTCGGCTCCATAGATTTCCGAGGTTTCCGACAGAATCGTGGTGCCGCCATGGGCAACCAGCAGATCAGACGCCACGCCCAAGGCAGGATTGGCGGTGATGCCGGAATAGCCGTCAGACCCGCCGCATTGCATTCCGATCACCAGTTCCGAAACCGGCACAGCCTCGCGCTGGCAGGTTTCGGCAACCAGGGCCATTTCGCGCAAGGCCTCGACCCCGCGGGCGACGGTGCGCCGGGTGCCGCCTTCGTCCTGAATGGTCATGTGCTGGAACTGGCCGTCGGCGCGCAGCCGCGCCTTGCCGACAAGGGCGGGGATCTGCATCACCTCGCAACCAAGGCCCACCAGCAGGATACCGGCGAAATTGGGGTTGCGGGCATAGCCTTGCAGCGTGCGGAACAGGGTCTGATAACCCTCGTTGTCGCCCGCCATGCCGCAGCCCGAGGAATGGGCGATCGGCACGATGCCATCGACATTCTTCAGCGCGCGGAACCAGTCGGTCTTTTCCGCCTCTTCGGCGATGAAGCGGGCGACCGAGCCTGAGCAATTGACCGAGGTCAGAACCCCCAGATAGTTGCGCGTCCCGGCGCGGCCATCGGCGCGGCGATAACCCTGAAATGTGCGCTCTGGCTGCGGGGGCAGGGGGCGCAGGTCGGCGCCGAACTCATGCTCCAGCGCGTGGGCCGACATGCCAAGGTTCTGCACATGAACATGCTCTCCGGCAGCGATATCGCGCGTGGCCTGACCGATGATCTGGCCATAGCGGCGCACGGCGACCCCGCTGGCAAGGGGATGTAGCGCGATCTTGTGGCCCCGTGGCACGGCGGTGGCCAGTGTCACCCCGGCAAGGCTGGCCCCGGCAGGCAGGTCGGTCAGCGCAATCGCCACGTCATCCTCGGGCGCCAGAACGATATGATCGGGCTTCATTGGCCAACCCCGGCCAGCGCGCGGTCCAGATGGGTGTATCCGCCATCGACGAACAGCCATTGCCCGGTCAGATGCCTGGCGCGGTCGGACAGGGCGAAGACGGTCATCGCCGCAATCTCTGCCGCTTCGGTCATGCGCTGACCAAGGGGGATGCGGGCGGTGATCTCGGCCAGCTTGGCGGCTGGGTTGTCAAAGGTTTCGATCCAGCGGGCATAAAGCGGGGTCATCACTTCGGCCGGGATCACGGCGTTGACGCGCACGCCGTGCGGCGCAAAGGCGGCGGCCCATTCCCGCGTCAGCCCAAGCTGTGCGGCCTTGGCGGCGACATAGGCCGAGGTGTTGCCCTGCCCGGTGATGGCGGTTTTGGAGCTGATGTTCACGATTGCGCCGCCAGAGGATTTGATATCCTCGGCCAGCAAGTGGACCATCAGGTAATAATGGATCAGGTTCAGATCAAGCGAGGCGCGAAACGCGGCAGGCCCCGCCTCGATCCCCACGCCATCGTTGATGCCTGCATTGTTCACAAGGCCGTAGATCCGGCCAAAGCGGGCCCGGGCCTCTGCCACGGCGGCGCGGCATTGGTCGTCGTCGGAAAGCTCGACCTGAACCCAGCCCGCCGCGGGGCCCAGTGTGGCAAGCCAGGCCGCATCCGGCGCGCGGCGCGCAAAGATGACCGGCACGGCCCCTTCGGCTGCCAACAGTTCCGAAATCGCGCCGCCGATGCCTGCGGCACCGCCCGTCACGATCACAACCTTGCCCTTCAGGCCCATGTCCATTGTATTCTTCCCCGGTCAGAATACCGGCCCCGCAATGCGGGACCGGCAAGGTTCACATCATCTCAGTCGTAAAGAACGGCGGCGATTTCGGGGTCGTCGATGTTGGTCTTGTCATACCACTTGAAGCCCGAGTCGATCTTGGCCGGCAGCTTTTCGCCCTTGACGGCGGCGATGGCGGCCTTGACCGTTTCATAGCCGATGCCCACAGGGTTCTGCGTGATCGCGCCCGCCATTTCGCCCGAGCGGATCGCGTCTTTCTGCAACTTGCCCGAGTCGTAGCCGATCACCACAACGCCTTTGGTGCCGGTTTCCTTGATCGCATTCAGCACCCCGATGGCCGAGCCTTCGTTGGCGCCAAAGATGCCCTTGATGTCGGGATGCGCGGTCAGGATCGCCTTGGTGATCTCGGTCGATTGCAACTGGTCGCCTGCGCCGTACTGGATATCGACGATCTCGATATTCGGATATTTGGCCTTCACCTCGTTGACGAAACCGTCACGCCGGTCGATGCCGGTGCGCGAGGTCTGGTCGTGAACCACCAGCGCCACCTTGCCTGCCCCGCCGATCAGTTCGGCCATCTTGTCGGCGGCCAGCGCGGCGGCGGCAAGGTTGTCGGTGGTGACGGTGGTCGCGGGAATGTCGCTGTCAACGCCCGAGTCGAAGGCGATGATGGGAATGCCCGCTTCTTGCGCCTGTTTCAGCAAGGGGGTTGCCGCCTGGCTGTCCAGCGCGGCAAAGCCGATGGCGGCGGGCTTTTTCGCCAGGGCGGCGGCCAGCATGTCCATCTGCTTGTCAACCTGGGCCTCGGTGTCGGGGCCCTCGAAGGTGACTTCCACCCCGAACTCGGCCGCCGCCTTGTCGGCCCCCGCCTTCACGGCCTGCCAGAACTGGTGCTGGAAGCCCTTTGAGATAAGTGGGATATACATCTTGTCCTGCGCCAGGGCAAAGCCGCTGGTTGCCAGCAGGCTGCCCGCAGTCAGGGTGGCCAAAAGGGTTCTTCTGTTCAGCATCGGTATCTCCTCCAGATTGGATGCGTTTGGGTAGTCGGAACGTTGTCCGTTCTCTTTCGCCTAACCGGCACGGCGCCGGCGAAGCATGTCTGCGTAAACGGCGGCGATGATGATGACGCCCGTCACCACGGTCTGCCATTCCTGGGCCACCGACAGGATGCGAAGCCCGTTCAGCAGAACGCTCATGATCAGCGCACCGATGATGGTACCCAGGATCGAGCCGCGCCCCCCGGCAAGCGAGGTGCCGCCGATCACCACGGCCGCAATCGCGTCCAGTTCATACCCCTGCCCAAGCGCGGGCTGGGCCGAGTTCAGCCGCGAGGCGATCAGCAGGCCCGCGATACCGCAGATTCCCCCCGCCAGCGCATAGATCGCGACCTTCCAGCCATCGGCATTGACGCCCGAAAGGCGCACGGCCTCTTCGTTTGACCCAAGGGCAAAGCAATAGCGGCCCAGCGTGGTGCGGTTCAGCACCCAGGATATGATCAGCGCCAGAATGAACAGGATCATCACGCCGTTCGGCACCGGCAAGGCAGGCACCAAAGCCCCGATCAGCGAGCCGGTCGAAAGCTGCGGAAAGCTGGGCGTGTCGTTGAAATAGATCGGCTTTGTGCCAGAGATGACCAGCGACAGGCCCTTGAGGATCAGCATCATGCCCAAGGTGGCGATGAAGGGCGGAATCTTCATGCGCGCGATAAGCGAGCCAGAGATGAAGCCGCAAGCCGCCCCTGCCGCGATGGCGGCCAGAATGCCCACCGGCATTGCCAGCCCCCAGAAGGTCAGCACCACACCGGCGATCACGGCGGTAAAGGTCATCAGCGTGCCGACCGACAGGTCGATCCCGCCGGTGATGATGACCAAGGTTGCCGCGATGGCCAAGACGCCGTTCACGCTGGTTGCCTGAAGGATCGCCAGAATGTTGGCGGTTTGCAGGAAGTTGGGCGAGGCCAGCGAGAAAAACAGCAGCAGCACGATCAGGCTGGCGAAGGCCAGCAGCTTTTGCTGCGCGCCCGAGGCAAGCAGCCGGGGTTTGGCGGTGGCGATGGGGGTGGCGGTCATGCGGATGCTCCTTGGGGGGCGGTGTCGCGCTGGGTTGCCAGGCGCATGATCTCTTGCTGGCTGGTGGCGGGGCCGCCGGGCAAAATGCCGGTCAGGCGCCCTTCGCACATCACGGCGATGCGGTGTGACAGGCGCAGAACCTCGGGCAGTTCCGAGGAAATCACGATGATGGCCTTGCCCGCTTCGGCAGGGCTTTGCAGCAGGCGGTAAATTTCGGCCTTGGCGCCCACGTCGATGCCGCGGGTCGGTTCGTCAAAGATCAGGATGTCGCAATCGCGCAGCAGCCATTTGGCGATGACCACCTTTTGCTGGTTGCCCCCCGACAAAAGCCGCACCTCCTGCCGGTCGGACGGGGTACGGATCGCAAGGCTGCCGATGTAGTTGGCGGCAATCTTGGCCAGTGCCGCGTCATCGACCCGTAGAAACCTGTCGGAAAAGCGTTCCAGCGAGGTCAGGGCGATGTTGCCGCGCACATCGATGCCAAGGGCCAGCCCGAAATGCTTGCGGTCTTCGGACAGATAGCCGATGCCTGCGGCCACGGCGTCTTGCGGGGTGCGGATCTGGCGTTCCTTGCCATGCACGATGATCTTGCCCCCATCGCGCGGATCGGCGCCAAAGATCACGCGGGCCACTTCGGTCCGCCCGGCCCCCATCAGCCCGGCAAAGCCCAGAATCTCGCCCCGCCGCAGGGTAAAGCTGACGTCGCGCACCATGCGGCCGCGTGACAGGCCGCTGACCTCCAGCGCCACGGGCGCGGCGGACAGGTCGGGGATTTCGGCGGCGGTCTGGTCAAGCTCACGCCCGACCATCATGGTGATGATGGTTTCAATCGGCGTATCGGATGCGGCGACGGTGCCGACATAGGCGCCATCGCGCATCACCGTCACCCGGTCCGAGATGCGGCGGATCTCGTCCATCTTGTGGCTGATATAAACGATGGCCACGCCTTCGGATTTCAGGCGGCGGATGATAGCGAACAGCTCTTCCGTCTCGGCGTCGTTCAGGGCGGCGGTCGGCTCGTCCATGATCAGGATGCGAGAGCGGAAGGACAGCGCCTTTGCAATCTCGACCATCTGCTGCTTGGCAATGGTCAGGCTGCGCACCTCGGCCCGTGGGTCAACCGGCACTTTCATCGCGGCAAAGATCGCCTCGGCGTCGCGGTTTATCTGCGCCTCATCCAGAACGCCCCAGCGGCTGCGCGGCTCGCGCCCGATAAAGATGTTCTGCGCCACCGTCAGGTCGGGCATCAGCGCCAGTTCCTGATGGATGATGCCGATGCCCAGCCCCTGCGCCGCGCGCGGCCCGGCAATGCGCACCTCGGCCCCGTTGACATGCAGGGTGCCGCCGTCGGGGGCATAGATGCCCGACAGAATCTTCATCAACGTCGATTTCCCGGCGCCATTTTCGCCCATCAGGGCATGGACCTCGCCCGCCATCAGGTCGAATTGCGCGCCGCGCAGGGCGTGCACGCCGGGGAACCGCTTTTCGATGCCGCTCATGCGGATGACTTCGGTCATGCCGATGGCTCCTCTGCCGTTTCCAGCGTGACGATGGCCTTGATCAGGCGGCCACGGTCGGCGGCAAGCTCTGGCAGGCGGGTCGGCAGATCGGTCAGGGCGATACGCTCTGACAAAAGCGTCTCGGCCCGCACGGCACCGACGCGCAGCGCCTCCATCACCACCTCGAAATCCTCGGCTGTGGCATTGCGAGAGCCTATCAGGCGCATCTCGCGCTTGTGAAATTCCGGGTCGGCAAAGGTGATGCTGTTCTGCACGACCGAGATCAGCACATAGCTGCCCCCATGCGCGACATGGGCAAAGCCTGCCTCGATCGCTCCGGCATGGCCTGTGGCGTCGAACACCACGTCAAATCCTTCGGCCAGCTCGGGGCCAATGGCGGTGTGCAGCCGGTCAAAGCCAAGTGTCGCTGCCTGTTCCAGCCGGGCGGGGGTTGTATCAAGCAGATGCACCTCTGCGCCGCGCAGCCGGGCGAAAACTGCTGCGCCAAGGCCGATAGGCCCCGCGCCCGTCACCAGAACCCGATCCGCCGCAGTAACCTCGCCTCGGCGCACGGCATGGGCCCCGATGGCCAGAAACTCGACCATCGCCGCCGCTTCCAGCGGCAGATCGCCCGCAGCATAAAGATTGCCTGCCGGAACCGCGAGGCGGGCGCAGATGCCGCCGTCGCGATGCACGCCAAGAACTTCGATCCGGGTGCAGCAATTCGGCTTGCCACGCTGGCAGGCCCGGCAGGTGCCGCAGGCGATATAGGGGTTGATCACCACCGGGGTATCCTTGGGCCAGTCCGGCGCTGCCACGGCAACCCGGCCCGAAAGCTCGTGCCCGATGACCCGGGGGTAATTGAGGTAGGGATGCTTGCCCGCGAAGATATGGTAGTCGGTGCCGCAAAGGCCCGCGGCCGCAATATTCACCAACACCCATCCCTCGGGGGCTGATTGCGGCTCTGGCACTTCGGTCAATGCGAAATGGCCGGGGGCAACGCAGGTGCCGCACAGCATCGTCTTTGCCATCTCCAGCGCCTCCCCACGCTTTCGGGCTTTTATCATAAAGAACACTAGACGGCACGCATGGCTCATGTAAACTGTTTTTAATGGATCAATACAAAAGAACAGGATGCCATGGCCCGAACCGACGCCCGCTTTCGTGCCGCTTACAACCTGACGCTTGACGAACTGTCCCGTTTGTCGCCGGGCGATGATCTGCCGTCCGAGTTGAAACTGGCCGAGGTGCTGAAGGTCAGCCGCACCGTGGTGCGTGCCGTGCTGAAGCGGCTGGCCGAAGGCGGAATCATCGGGCTGGACGGGCGGCACAAACCGTTGCTGCGGGCCACGGTTCCCTCTGACCGACTGCCAGAGCGCGAGGAGTACATCACCCTGCGCGAACTGGAGGGGCAGTTTCTGGACTGGATGCTGCGCTTTGACGTGCCGGCCGGAACGCCGCTGAATGTGGCGCAACTGGCCAAGCAATTCTCGGTCCCGCCCCATCTTCTGCAAGAGTTCCTGGCAGGCCTTGGCCATTTCGGTCTGGTTGAAAGGCGGCCGCGCGGCGGCTGGCGGCTGTTGGGCTTTACTGCCGACTATGCGGTAGAGCTGTCAGATTTTCGCGCGCTGCTGGAGGTGAATGCGGCGCGAACCCTGAGTTGCCTGCCCGAAACCCACCCGATCTGGCCGGTGATCGACGATCTGGACCGCGAGCATCTGAACCTTCTGGCCCGGATCGACACCGATTTCCGCGACTTTTCCCGGCTGGACGAACGCTTCCACGCGGCGGTGAACGGGGTGGTCAAGAACCGCTTCGTGGTCGATTTTCAAAAGGTGATCTCACTGATCTTCCACTATCATTATCAGTGGGACAAACAGTTGGAGCGTGACCGCAACAAGGCCGCTATCGGCGAACATCGCCGGATCATCGCGGCGATGCGCTCTCGTGATCCGAACGCGGCGCAGGTGGCGATGCAGGCGCATCTGGCGACCTCGAAGGAAACGCTGATCGCCTCGCTGCGGGTCAATCATCTGGGCTAGCGGTATTCGTGACAAGGGTGCGCAGTTGCGGGGCGTCCGCCCCGGACCAGTCAAGAAAGGCCCCGATCCGGCGCCGGATTTTCTCGGCGTGGTTCTGCGCGATATCCGACAGGCGATGATTGAGAAAGGGGTTGGCAAAGCGGTCCAGCGTTGCGGCAACATAGTCCGGCGCGGTGGTGAACCCCTTTGCGGCGAAGCCGGGCAGCACTTCGTCACGGTATAGCGCCTCCAGCCGGATGCGCACATTGGGGTCTGCCATCAGCTCGCGCACAAACTCCTCATGCCCGCCGCGTGCCTGCCAGTCGGCCACCAGCCAGGTGTGGCCAAGGTTCAGGATATGCAGCTTCAGCTTTTCGATCCGGTCCAGATCCGGCACGACCTGCACGGCCGCATGGACGCAAGGCAGGATCAGGCCGGGGCAATCCTCGATCGCCCAAAGCGCATAGGGTTCGGCAATCGCGCCGGCAGGGTCCAAGGGGGCAGAAACGATGCGGTCCACCAGCGAATTCACAAAGCGCACCGATGCGCCCAGCCAATTGGCAAAGGCTGGATCGAAAGCCGCAAGGCCCAGAACCCTTTCGCGCAGCCTGTCCCCATTGCGCGGGATCAGTTCGGTCGGCATCACCTGTATGGGGCGCCCTCCGCCCTGATAGCGGGCGCGCAGCAGGTGGGTCAGCTTGGCCGGATAGGACATGGCCTGATCGAAATGTGTCAGCGTGTCGGCAGCCTGGGGCATCCAGCCCTGATCGGCGGTGTTCGACAGGATGATTTCAACCTCTTCCATGGTGATGCGGCAGATCTCGACCCAGTCCTCGGCAGTGGTCAGCGCGCGCCGCACCGAGGTGACGCGGGTTTCAAACGAGACGGGCTGCCCGGCTTCAAGCCCCTGCACCCTGACAATGAATCCTTCTGGCGCAGCCAGCGCCTGCAAACGCCCGCGCCGCCCGGCATCGCCCGAGGATTGCACCACAGTGACCGGACCAAGCGCCTGCCCCTGCGCCAAAGCCTCCGAAAGGAACAGATCGGCATGGGCTTGCAGGAACCTGCTGGTGCCGATTTGCAGGATCGCCGTGGATGATTGGGTGATTGACATGGCATTCTCCACTTCGATACTGTTTTTTATCATTATGGACATCTCGTCAAGCCGGGGAGGACGCGACAGATGATCGACGCACACCAGCATTTCTGGCAGTTGGGCCGGGGGGATTATGACTGGCCGAACGAAAGCGTGGCACCGATCAACCGCGACTTTGGGCCGGATGATCTTGGCCCCCTGCTGAGCGCGGCAGGGGTGCGCCAGACCGTTCTGGTGCAGGCCACGCCGACAGTGGCGGAAACGCAATTTCTGCTGAACCTTGCCGCCCGCACGCCCTTTGTGGCGGGCGTGGTGGGGTGGGTCGATCTGACGGCCCCCGATGCGATTGCCACCATCGACGCCTTGCGGCGGGACTCGATGCTGAAAGGGCTGCGGCCCATGCTGCAATCCATTCAGGATACGGACTGGATTCTGCAACCCGCCGCCGAAGCCGCCCTGCGCCATATGGCGGCGGTTGGCCTGCGGTTCGATGCGCTGATCCAGCCGCGGCATCTGGATGCGATGGCCCGGCTCGCGCGGCGCCATCCCGATCTGGCCATTGTGATCGACCATCTGGCCAAGCCACGGATGGGGCAGGGAATTCTGCCAGATGCGGCCTGGCTTGACGGTATGACGGCGCTGGCAGAGCTGCCGAATGTGTGGTGCAAACTTTCAGGCATGATTACCGAAATCGGGCCGGGTTGGCAGCCCGAAGAGCTTGGCGCCCACGCGGCCCATGTGCTGGCCCGGTTCGGAGCCTCGCGGGTGATGTGGGGCAGCGACTGGCCGGTGGTCAACCTTGCGGGGAACTATGCCGATTGGCTCTCCATGGCGCGGCGGCTGACCTCGGGGCTTTCTCCGGCAGAGGCTTCCATGGTGTTCGAGGGTACGGCGCGCGCCTTTTATGGGCTGGGTCGGCCATGATGCGCATTCTGTGCATCGGTGAGGCGATGGCCGAAATCCGCGGCGATTCCGCCGGGTTCGCCGTCGGCTTTGCGGGCGATACCTTCAACACGGCCGTCTATTGCCGCCGCCTTTTGCGGCAGGGCAGCGTGGGTTATCAGACGCGGATCGGCATGGACCCTCTGTCCGAAGGGTTCCTGCGGCTGGCCCGGGCAGAGGGCCTGGACATTTCTGCGGTCGGCCGAGAGACCGCGCATAACATTGGCATTTATTCGGTTGAGACCGATCCGCAAGGAGAGCGGTCCTTCGCCTATTGGCGCAGCATGTCGGCGGCACGACAGCTTTTCCGCACCCCTGGCGATTTCGCCGCACTGGAGACGGCAGATATCCTGTATCTGTCGGGCATCACGTTGGCCATTCTTGAGGACAGGGCACGCGAGGCGCTGCTTGCCCGGCTGGCCGCGCTGCGATCTGCCGGGCGGCGGGTGGCGTTCGATTCCAACTATCGCCCGGCGCTCTGGCCCGATGCGGATACCGCGCGGCGGGTGATCGGTCAGGCATGGGGGCTGGCCGATATCGGTCTGCCGTCGGTCGATGACGAAATGGCGCTGTTCGGCGATGCGGACGAGGCTGCGACCCTGCAACGGCTGCGTGGCCTGGGTCTGCGGCAAGGCGCCCTTAAACGCGCAGCCCTTGGTCCGGTGCCGCTTGATCCCGCGATTGCAGTCTCGCGGTTCGCCCCGGCAGAGGAGGTGCGGGACACGACTGCTGCGGGCGACAGTTTCAACGGGGCTTTTCTTGCCACGCTAGCCAATGGCGCAGGCGCGGCAGAGGCGATGGCGGCAGGTCATGCCCTTGCCAGCATCGTGGTGACCCATCCGGGCGCGATCGTGCCTACGCCAGCGATTGACTAAGGCCGGTGACGGAAAGCACGATCATGTCATGGTCGGAAAGCGGTCGGCCCTGGTCATCGGTTGACGGCACGATGCGGGTGCCTTCAACCTCAAGGCCCCGGGTCAGAAACCAGTCGAGCTTCATCGCCCGTTCCGGCCAGCGGGTGATCAGGCTGGGGCGGGTGGTCATCTGATCTTCCGGCCCGCCGTGAAGGGTAAAGCCCAGGTCGCGGGCATGGGCGAACAGGGTTTCATCCCGCCAATCGCCACCAATATGGTTGCCGGTGTTCAGATCGCCCCCGATCAGCAGCGGAAGGCCGGGGAAAGCGGTTTCAACCGCGTCGATCAGCGCGGCAAGCTGGGCCTGACGCCCGGCGGCATCGGCATTGCTTTCCAGATGGGTTGAAACCGACACCATAGGCCCGGCAGAGGTTTGCACCACCGCGCCAATCGCCATGCGCTCGCCCAGCCGGGGCTGGTCGCCACCGTCCAGGAACCAGTTACGCCTGCCCGGCAGCCGCAGCATGAAGGGCCGGTGCAGCGTTGTGGCGGCCAGAATGGCATTGCCGTGAAACCCCAGCAGGTTTTCGTCATCGGCGCAAAAGCTGCGCTCGGTTTCCGATCCAAGACCAAGTTCGATGAACTCCACCCCATAGGCACGGGCCATGCCAAGATACCCGGCCACATCGGAGGTTGTGTCGCGTTGCGCGCTGCGGGCCATGCCCTTGTCCATCTCGGACAGCAGGACCAGCCGCGCCCCGGTCGCGGCGATCTTTGCCGCACTTTCGGCCGGAAAGAGGCACCGCTCCAGATTCCAGGCGGCAACGGTCAGCGGCAGCGCCAGAGGCGCATCTGCAACCTGCCCGCCAACCTCGACCATGTTCATGCAGGCAAGGCCCGCCATATGCGCGTCATGCGCGGCAATGGTCCGGGGCAGGCTGGCTATCAGCATACGATCAGCCTGCGACAGGGCAGGCAGGCAGGCGGTGTAGGTGCTGATCATGCGAAGACCCCCTTGGCACGCGGCGCCGGGGCGGCGGCGCCGAGCCGCTGGCCGCTGGCGGTATCGAAGAAATGCAAGGCGCCGGGGGCGGGGGCGATAACCATGCTGTCGGCTACGGGGGCGTCAGGGGGCAGGGCAAGGGTCAGTGGCTGACCTTCGACATGGCCATGAACCAGACGCTGCGCGCCCAGCTCCTCGATGAAATCGACGCTGAAGGACAGGCCCGAGGCGGCGCGATGCAGATGTTCCGCCCGTATGCCCAGCGTAACCGGCCCCTGCGCCGGGGCCGGTGCGTCAAGGGGCAGAGCCGCCCCGCCAATCCGAAGCTGGCTGCCCGACAGTTCGGCATCGATCAGGTTCATCGCCGGAGAGCCGATGAAACTGGCCACGAAGGTCGAAGCCGGTTGGTGATAAATCTCCAGCGGCGCGCCGACCTGCTCGATGCGGCCCGCGTTCAGCACCACGAGCCGGTCAGCCAGCGTCATCGCCTCAAGCTGGTCATGGGTCACATAGATCGATATGGTGCCAAGCCGCCGTTGCAGGCGGCGAATCTCGCCCCGCATTGAAACCCGCAGCTTCGCATCAAGGTTCGACAGCGGTTCATCGAACAGGAAGGCGGCAGGCTGGCGCACAACGGCGCGGCCCATGGCGACACGCTGGCGCTGGCCGCCCGACAGCGCGCGGGGCTTGCGGTCAAGATAGGGGCCAAGCTCCAGCATCCGGGCCGCCTCGGCGACACGCGCCTCGATTTCCGCGGCAGGGGTGCGGCGGTTTTTCAACCCATAGGCCATGTTCTCGCGCACGGTCATATGGGGGTAAAGCGCATAGTTCTGGAACACCATGGCGATATCGCGGTCAGCCGGATCGACATCGTTGACGCGCCGGTCGCCGATGCGCACCTCGCCTTCGCTGATGTCTTCCAGCCCGGCCACCATGCGCAACAGGGTGGATTTGCCACAGCCAGACGGGCCGACCAGCACGATGAATTCGCCATCGCGGATCGTCAGGTCGATGCCGGTGACGGATCGTGCCGCCGAACCGGGATAGGTCTTCGAGACGTTCAGGATTTCGATGGAAGCCATGTCACTTGTCGCTTTCGGTCAGGCCCTTGATGAACCAGCGCTGAAACACCACCACCACCAGAACGGGGGGCAGCAGGGCCAGCACGGCCAAAGCAAAGGCCTCGTTGTAATCGGGGATCTGGCTGCCGATCCAGACCTGAAGGATCTGCTTGATCCCGCGCATCAGGGTGAAGAACCGCTCTTCGGTGGTCATCAGCATGGGCCAGAGATACTGGTTCCAGCCATAGACGAACATGATGATGAAGATCGCCGCCATCATGGTTTTCGACAGCGGCACCAGCACGTCGATGAAGAACTTTATCGGCCCCGCACCGTCGATCCGCGCCGCTTCCAAAAGCTCATCGGGGACGGATTTGAAGAACTGCCGGAAATAGAAGGTGCCGGTGGCCGAGGCGAGCAGGGGCACGATCAGCCCGGTATAGGTGTTCAGAAGATGCAACTCCGACATGACCTGATACGAGGGCATGATCCGCACTTCGAGCGGCAGCAGCAGGGTGGTGAAGATAACCCAGAACATGGCCGTGGCAAAGCGGAAGCGGAAATAGACCAGCGCATAGGCAGCCAGCATCGACAGCACGATCTTGCCCACCGCAAAGCCGATGCCGAGGATCAGCGAGTTCATCATCATCCGGGCGCCGGTGACCTGCCCGGTAAACCCGCCCTGGCGCGTCAGCACCGTCTTGTAGGTTTCAACCCCGTGGCCGCCGGGGGTCAGCGTCAGGCCGTTCATATGGATGTCAGCGGCGGTATGGGTCGAGGTCATGAAGGCCACCACGACCGGCGCCACCATGAAGATCGTGCCAAGGATCAGGACCAGATGATCGAAAGGTTTTACGCGGTTCATCGCCTCACCCGTAATGCACGCGGCGTTCAAGATAGCGGAACTGAACAAGCGTCAGCACCAGCACGACCAGCATCAAAATCACCGATTGCGCCGAAGACCCGCCAATGTCGTTGCCGCGAAAGCCGTCGAGGTAAACCTTGTAAACCAGGGTGATCGGGTTGTTCGCGGGCTTGTCCTTCACCATCACGTCGATCACGGCGAAGGTATCGAACAGCGCGTAGGTGATGTTGATGATCAGCAGGAAGAACCCGGTTGGCGCCAGCAACGGCAGGGTAATTCCGGCAAAGCGGCGCAAGCCGTTCTTGCAGTCGATCACCGCCGCCTCGCGCACCGCGGCAGGAATGCCTTGCAGCCCCGAGAGGAAGAAGATGAAGTTGTAGGGCACCTGTTTCCAGACGGAAACCACGATCATCGCAAAGGCGGTGTCCCAGTAGTTCAGGCCTACTTTCATGTCCCAGCCAAACCATCCGGCGAGTTTGACAAAGGGTCCGATGTGCTGGTCGAACAGCATCATGCCCATCAGTCCCGCAACGGGGGGGGCGATGGCATAAACCGAGATCAGGGCGGTGCGATAGGCGCTGCGGCCCCGGATCACCTTGTCTGCCTTGACCGCCAGCAACAGGCCCAAGCCCAGGGCCAGTGCCGTCACCATCACCGTGAAAAACGCGGTGAACCCGGCAATCCGGCGATATTCGGCAGAACCAAGCGCATCGCCGTAGTTTTCCATGCCCACAAAGGTCGAGCCGAAGCCGAAAGGATCTTCGATATAGAAGGAAGAGGTGATGGCCTGAACCGAGGGCCAGTAGAAAAATACAACGATCACCGCCAGTTGCGGCAACAGGAACAGCCAGGGCAGCAGGGGGCGGTCGAACTGCACGCGCTTGGCCGGTTCCGGCGCGGCAAGGAACCGGGCACGCAGGCGGGCAAGCCGTGGGAGGGGCGGGGCGGGCAGGTCGGTCATCATCGGTCCGGCGAAATAAGGAACCGCCGGGCCAGCACATGCGGACCCGGCGGCGAAAATGGTTGGTCAGCCCGAGGTCTTGGCAAATTTCGCCAGCAGCTCGTTGCCTTCGGTTTCGATCGTCTTGAAGGCGTCTTCCACCGTGGTTTCACCCGCGAAGATCTTGTTGTATTCGCGCTCTTCGATCACGCGGATCTGGGGGTAGAAGCCAAGCCGGTAGCCCTTGGACCATTCGCCCTGCGGCAACAGAAGCTGCTTGATGCCAACCTCGGCCTGCGGATGCTTTTCGTACCAGCCCTCGGCCTTCGAGGCCTCATAGGCGGCCTTGGTGATGGCGACATACCCGGTGGCCTGATGGTAGAACTTCTGGATGTCGGTCGTAGTCAGGAAGTTGAAGAAATCGGCCGTGCACTTGTTTTCCGCTTCGGGCTTGCCCGACATGGCAAACAGCGAGGCACCACCGATGAACGACGATTTGTTGCCATCCTTGACGGTCTCGTCATAGGGCAGGAAATCGGCCGAGAACGGCATGACCGCGGTCTTGGACAGGCCGCCGAACGACCCTGAAGAGCCGATCCACAGCGCAACTTTGCCCTCCTCGAAGGGCTTCTGGTTGTCCGCCCAGCCAGCCCCGTAATAGCCGAACAGGCCCTTGTCGTGCCAGTCTTTCACGCGGGTCCAGAAGGCCAGCAACTCGGGCGAGGTGGCGTGCAGCTCGGTGCCCTCGAACCCGTCATAGCCGTTGTTGTTCGAGGCCATCTGCACGTTGTTGCGCGAGAAATAGTTCTCGAAAAACATCCAGGTCAGTTGGCTGGCGACCAGAGGGGTATAGCCCGCTTCTTTCAGCTTGGGCGCTATCGCCTCGAATTCGGCCCAGGTTTTCGGGGGTGTGACGCCGGCTTTTTTCATCGCGTCGTCATTCACATACATGATCGGCGCAGAAGAGTTGAACGGCATTCCGATGAACTTGCCGTTCGCATCGGCGTAGAAATAGCGGATACCGTCGATGAAGGCGTCGCGGTCCAGCTTGTGACCGTTCTGGGCCAGAATATCTTCGGCGGGGATAGTGGCGCCCTTGGCGTTGATGATGGTGGCGGCACCGGCATCGAACACTTGCAGGATGTTCGGCTGTTCGCCCGAACGGAAGGCGGCAATACCGGCGGCCAGCGCCTCTTCATAGGTGCCCTTTGACACCGGGGTGATCGCACAGGCGGATTGGGCGGCATTGAACTTTTCGGCGACCTGGTTGATCACCTGTTCATTGGCGCCGCCCATGCCGTGCCACCAGGTGATCTGGGTGGTTTCGGCAAGGGCTGCCTGCGCGGTCATGGCGAACGCCGTCGCGGCAACAAGGGTCTTTTTCATCGGGGCTCTCCCAGTGCTGGATCGTTGCGGCCCGATTAGCCGGTTCCTGTGACGGCTTGCTGTCAGGGGTGTAAGGATTGGGTGACAGTCGGGATGGGCGTCGCGGCAACCACGGCGGCTGGCCAGCACCTGCGGGATCGCAGTGCAATACCCATATCCGCTGGCGAAAACGGCTACATGGGGCGACCCCTGAAAAACCATCCCCGGAAAGGGTGCATGGCGTGGCCGGGGGATCCTGGCAATATGTGCCAAAGCGACCATGACGCGATGGCTGAGGTCGCAGCCCTTGCCGCGCAGAACAAACGCAAGGCCACTCCGCATGGCCAAGCGAGCGATTCCCATGCGGCCCTGCGCGGGCTTTCCAACCCGCGTAGTCATGCCTGGCCGAGCCATTCGAACCCGATATCACCAAGCAGTTGCCGAAACGACAAAGCCCCGCCAAGGGCGGGGCTTTTGCTGTATATACCTCGACCAACTTCACAAGCAATGCGACGGATACAAAGTGATCTCCGTCGTAATGCGGCGCAGCCATGGCAGGGAGTGCTGGAATGCCTTGTCAGGGGCATTCTGCGCTTGATCGTCGCCGTCATGATGATCATGCTGCCATGCAGAATTCGCCTTACCTTCGTTCGCGGGGGGCCGAGCCGATCCACCGAAGAGTTGACGCGTCATGTCCTCCCGACCGCTTTCCATCGTCCTATGCGAAAAGGACGCCGCCCGCGCGACGATGATCCGCGACAGCCTGCTTGAAACTGGCAAACACGACATCATCGTCATCGACACCGACGCTGGCATCGCCCAGCGCATTGCCGAATTGAACCCCGATCTGGTGTTGATCGACGTGGAAAGCCCAACCCGCGACGTGCTGGAGGAACTGACGCTTGCCTCGGGCCCGCTCGACCGGCCGGTCGCGATCTTCGTTGACCGGTCAGACAGCGGGTTGACGCAGGCAGCGGTCGAGGCGGGGGTTTCGGCCTATATCGTGGACGGGCTGCGGCCCGATCGGCTGCGCCCGGTCATGGATGCGGCCATCGCGCGGTTCAATGTGTTCCGCCGCATGCGGGAAGAGCTCGCCGCGACCAAGGCGGCCCTGGAGGAACGCAAGATCATCGACCGCGCCAAGGGCCTTTTGATGCGTGCCAAGGGCATCAGCGAGGACGAGGCCTATGCCCTGCTGCGCCGCACCGCTATGGACCAGAAGCGCAAGATTGCCGATATCGCACAGGCCCTGGTTCTCGCCTCGGAGATGCTGCGATGAGCCGTATCGCCCTGACCGCCGGCTTTGTGCCACTGACCGATGCCGCCCCCCTGATCATCGCGGCCGAGATGGGCTTTGTCGAGGCCGAGGGGCTGGCGCTGACCCTGCGTTCCTCGCCCACTTGGTCGCGGCTGCGCGATGATCTGGCCTTCGGGCTGGTTGACGCGGCGCATCTGCTGTCGCCCATGCCGGTAGCGATGACCCTGGGCCTTGGCGGGGTAGAGATGGCCATCGATGCGGTGCAGGTGATGTCGGTCTGTGGCGAGATCATCGGCGTATCGCGCGCCATAGCGGCGCGGATGCGTGACCAGGGCCATGATTTCGCGATGCACGATGCACGGGCGGCCGGGGCGGCGCTGCTGGCGGCCACCGGCGGGCGGCTGCGCATCGGGGTCCCATTCCCTTTTGCCATGCACACTGAACTTCTGTTCTACTGGATCGAGTCCATCGCCGGGGCCCGGCCCCAGGGGCTCGATATCCACACCGTCCCGCCCCCCCGCATGGCCGAGGCCTTGGCCGGTGGCGAGATCGACGCCTTCAGCGTGGGCGAGCCGTGGGGCTCGATCGCCGTGGAACTGGGTGCCGGAGAGCTGTTGTTGACCGGATCGGCGATCTGGAGCCAGGCGCCGGAAAAGGTGCTGGCGCTGCGCCACGACAGGGTCGAGGCCAACCCCGAGGTGACGGCCCGTCTGATGCGGGCGGTCTGGAAGGCCGGCATCTGGCTGGCCGACCCTGGCAACCTGCTGGCCGCCGCTGAACTGCTTGCCGCGCCGCATTTTGTGGGCGTGCGGGCCGACATATTGGAACGGTCGCTTTCCGGGCGGTTCGTCATCACATCGGAGGGCGAGACGCGACTCGCGCGGCAGTTTCTGGAGTTCGGGGGGCTTGCCCCCTTTCCCTGGCGCAGCCAGGGCGAATGGATCGCTGCCCGGCTGGCACTCCGCCATGGCCTTGATCCCGCACAGTCACGGGGTGTCGGCCGCGCGGTGTTCCGCCCGGATCTCTACCGGCGTTTCCTTGGCCCGGCAGGCGCCCGGATGCCGGGCGCCTCAGCCAAGGTCGAGGGCGCGCTGGAAGAGGCGCTGGAAATCCAGACCCCTGGCGGAACCGCATCATTGCCCCGCAATCGCTTTTTCGACGGGGGCATCTTCGACCCCGACCTTGGCTGAGATCGGCTGATTCGCGATCTCCCCAGCCCGGCAGGTTCACACTCCGCCGAAATATTCATCCGTTCACCCGTCAGCGGCGGGCCGGTCGCTTGTTTTTTCGCCGCGGCGCAGAAAGCAGGTGGCGCACATGCGAAATCGGGCAAGCGGCGCTTGCCAGCACGCCGCCTGACGCTGCAAAAGAAGCGATGACCGGCGCAACGGGGTGCAGGTCTCTCTTGCCCGCGATGCTGCGGGCGCTCCCAGGCAACGTAGCCGCCAGATCGCATGGTCCATCATGGGCCAGCGTCGTGGCGGCTTTTTGTTTTTCCAGCACTCGGGCAGGCAAACCCCCTGCTTCCGGCCGCAAGAGGACACCATGACCAAGATCCAAGCCGCCCTGACCCGCCGCACCCTGTTGAAATCCGCCGCGGGCACGCTTGCCACCGCCGCCGCCGCCCGCGCCCTGATCCCGGGCGGGGCCTGGGCCGCCACCCCAAGCCCGGAAGTGACGGGCGCAAGGCTGGGCTATATCGCCCTGACCGACAGCGCGCCCCTGATCATTGCCAAGGAAAAGGGCCTTTTCGACAAATACGGCATGCCCGATGTGAGCGTGGAAAAGCAGGCCAGTTGGGGCGCGACCCGCGACAACATGGCGCTTGGCTCGCAGGGCGGCGGCATCGACGGCGCGCACCTGCTGCGCCCGAATGTGCATCTCTATTCCACAGGCAAGGTGATGCAGAACAATGTTCCGCTGCCGATGTATGCCCTGCTGAACCTGAACGAGAACTGCCAGGGCATCTCGGTATCGAACGCCTACAAAGACCTCGGCGTCGGGCTGAAGACGGGCGGGCTGCGCGAGGCCTTCGCGCAGAAGAAGGCCGCCGGCACCCCTGCCACCGTCGCGATGACCTTCCCGGGCGGCACCCACGATCTGTGGATCCGCTACTGGCTGGCCGCGAACGGCATCGATCCGCACAAGGACGTCAACCTGATCGTGGTGCCGCCGCCGCAGATGGTGGCGAACATGAAGGTCGGCAACATGGACGCGTTCTGCGTGGGCGAGCCCTGGAACGAGCAACTGGTGCACCAGAAGATCGGGTTCACCGCCACCACCACCTCTGAAATCTGGATGCGGCACCCGGAGAAGGTGCTCGGCATGCGCGCCGACTGGGTCGATGCGCATCCGAAGGCCGCCGTCGCGCTGATGAGCGCGGTGATGGAGGCGCAGATGTGGTGCGAGAAGATGGAGAACAAGGACGAGATGGCGAAGATCGTCTCGGGCCGCCAATGGTACAACGTCCCGGTCAACGACATCGTCGGGCGGATCAAGGGCGACATCAACTACGGCAACGGCCGCGAGGAGAAAGGCACGCCCTATCTGATGCGGTTCTGGGGCGAGAAGGGCGAGACCTCCTATCCCTGGAAAAGCCTCGACACCTGGTTCATCACCGAGAACAAACGCTGGGGCACCTTTCCAGCCGATCTGGATACCAAGTCGCTGGTCGGCAACACCAACCGCTCGGACCTGTGGCTGCAAGCGGCCGCGCTGCTGGGTCTCGACACCACGGGCTTCGGCGACAGCCGCGGGGACGAGACCTTCTTCGACGGCAAGGTCTTCGATCCGGCGAACCCGCAAGCCTATCTGGACAGCCTGTCCATCAAGGCCATGGCGTAAGGGGGGGCGGGGATGACAAGCGTGACCACCCTGCGCAAACCGGCGGAAATGCCCGCCGCGGCGCCCATTCCCCCTGCCAGCGTCACCGCGCTGCCGCGCAGCACCCGCCGCAGCAGTGACAGGCTGGCCGCGATCCGCGATTTCACCCTGCGCCAGATCGTGCCACCGACCGTCGTGGTCCTGGCATTGCTGATGATCTGGCAACTCGCCTTCTCGGGCGGCAATTCCGGCCTGCCGACGCCGCTTCAGGTCTGGGAAGAGGCTTCCGATCTGATCCTGAAACCGTTCTACATCAACGGCACCCAAGACATCGGCCTTGGCTGGCGCGTCCTGACCTCGCTGGAGCGGGTCTTCTACGGCTTCGGCCTGGCCGCCGTGGTGGGCGTTCTTCTGGGGGCGGCAATCGGGCAATCCGACTGGCTGATGCGCGGCCTTGACCCGATCTTTCAGGTCCTTCGCACTGTGCCGCCACTGGCTTGGCTGCCGATCTCGCTGGCCGCCTTCATGGACAGCCGCCCCTCAGCCATCTTCGTGATCTTCATCACCTCGATCTGGCCGATCATCATCAACACCGCCGCTGGCGTCCGCGCCATCCCGCAGGATTACCGCAACGTCGCCGCCGTGTTGCGCCTGAACCAGGTCGAGTTCTTCTGGAAGATCATGGTCCCGGCCGCCGCGCCCTACATCTTCTCGGGCCTCCGCATCGGCATCGGCCTCGCCTGGCTGGCCATCGTCGCGGCCGAGATGCTGACCGGCGGCGTGGGGATCGGCTTCTTCATCTGGGATGCGTGGAATTCATCGCGGCTGTCCGACATCATCGTGGCCCTTGTCTATATCGGCCTGACCGGCTTCGTGCTTGACCGCCTCGTCGGCTGGATCGGGCGCGTGGTCTCCCGTGGCACCGCAGTCTGAGGAGGCGGAGATGAGCTATCTGAAAATCGACAAGGTCGGCAAGGTCTTCGCCAAGGGCAGCCGCCGCACCGAGGTTTTGCGCGACGTGAACCTGCGCATCGGCAAGGGCGAGTTTGTGTCCATCATCGGCCATTCCGGCTGCGGAAAATCGACACTGCTGAACATGATCGCCGGGCTGACGGATGTGACCTCGGGCGGCATCACATTGGACAGCAGGGAGGTGAAAGCCCCGGGTCCGGACCGTGCCGTGGTCTTTCAGAACCACTCGCTGCTGCCTTGGCTGACCGTCTATGACAACGTCAAACTGGCAGTGCAGAAGGTTTTCGCGGGGACCAAGTCGAAGGCTGAGCGGCACGACTGGATCATGCACAACCTCGACCTCGTGCAGATGGCCCATTCGGCCGACAAGCGGCCGGGCGAGATCTCGGGCGGCATGAAGCAGCGCGTCGGCATCGC
>DDEX01000020.1:0-14525 GCA_002336845.1 Rhodobacteraceae bacterium UBA1943 | reverse complement strand
AACACCATGATCATGATCACCCATGACGTGGACGAAGCCGTCCTGCTGGCCGACCGCATCGTGATGATGACCAACGGCCCCTCGGCCACCATCGGCGAGGTGCAGGACGTGCTCTTGTCCCGCCCGCGCGATCGGCTCGCGCTGGCCACCGACGCAAGCTACCTCGCCGCACGCGAGGGTGTGCTGCGGTTCCTATACGAGCGTCATCGTTTCGTCGAAGCGGCGGAGTAAGCCCATGACCCAGAAACTTGTCGTGATCGGCGCGGGGATGGCCTCGGGCCGTGCCCTCGAACACATCCTTGAAACCGCGCCCGGCGCCTTCGACATCACCCTTTTCAATGGTGAGCCGCGGGGGAACTACAACCGCCTGATGCTCTCGCCGGTGCTGTCGGGCGAGAAAAGCTACGAGCAGATCGTCACCCATGACGAGGCTTGGTATCAGGCCGCTGGCATCCATACCCGCTTCGGCGAGGCGGTGGTGAAGATCGACCGCAACCGCAAGGTGGTGGTCAGCGCGGGCGGCGAAACCGCCTATGACAAGCTGGTCGTCGCCACCGGCTCTGCCCCCTTCATCATCCCGGTCCCCGGCCACAAACTGCCCGGCGTCATCACCTTCCGCGACCTCGACGATACCAACGCGATGATCGCGGCGGCCGGGCAGGGCGGCAGCGCCGTGGTGATCGGCGGCGGCCTTCTTGGGCTGGAGGCGGCGGCGGGCCTGCGCATCCTGGGGATGGAGGTCACCGTCATCCACCTGATGGGCCACCTGATGGAGCGTCAGCTCGATCCGGCAGCCGGGTATCTGCTGCAAAAAGACCTCGAACGCCGCGGCATCAAGGTGCATTGCAAGGGCGCCACCAAAGCTATCCTCGGCGACGTAAAGGTCGAGGCGGTGCTTCTGGAGGACGGCACCACCTACCCGGCGGATATCGTCGTCATGGCCGTGGGCATCCGCCCAGAAACGCGTCTCGCCAATGACGCGGGGCTTGAGGTCAACCGTGGTCTGATCGTCGATGACGCCATGGTCACCTCGGACCCCGACATCCTCGCACTCGGCGAATGCGTGGAACACGATGGCCAGCTTTTTGGCCTCGTCGCCCCCCTCTACGACCAGGCGAAGGTTCTGGCGCAGACGCTGATCGCCCAGGAGGCCGCCTTCCGCCCGGTCCAGACCGCGACCAAGCTGAAGGTCACCGGCTGCGACCTCTTCAGCGCGGGCGATTTCGCCGAGAAGGATGGGCGCGAGGATATCGTCTTCCGCGATCCCGGCCGCGGCATCTACAAGCGGCTGGTGCTGGAAGGAAACCGCATTGTCGGTGCGGTGATGTATGGCGATACCGCCGATGGGACCTGGTTCTTCAACCAGATCAAGGACGCAGCCGACATTTCCGATCTGAGAGACACGCTGATCTTTGGCCCCACGGCAGGCGCCGGCAAGGCCGACCCCTTGGCCGCCATAGCCGCCATGCCGGACAGCGCGGAAATATGCGGCTGCAACGGTGTCTGCAAGGGCACCATCGTGCAGACGATCAAGGGCGGCGCCCATAGCCTTGATGCCGTGCGGGGGGGCTGCAAGGCCAGCGCCTCCTGCGGCACCTGCACCGGGCTGGTCGAACAGCTTCTGGCCCTGACCCTTGGCGACGAATTCGCCAAGCCCACGGTCCAGCCGATGTGCAAATGCTGCGACCACACGCATGAGGATGTGCGCCGCCTGATCAAATCCATGGCGCTGAAGTCGATCCCGGCGGTGATGCAGGAGCTTGGCTGGAAGACCGTCGGCGGCTGCCACTCTTGCCGCCCGGCGCTGAACTTCTACCTGCTGGCCGAATGGCCGCTGGAATACTCCGACGACCGGCAAAGCCGCTTCGTCAATGAACGCAACCACGCCAATATCCAGAAGGACGGCACTTATTCGGTCGTCCCGCGCATGTGGGGCGGCGTCACCAGCGCCTCCGAACTTCGCGCCATCGCCGATGCGGCCGACAAATACAACGTGCCGATGGTCAAGGTCACTGGCGGCCAGCGCATCGATCTGCTGGGCGTGAGGAAAGAGGATCTGCCGCATATGTGGGCCGATCTGAACGCTGCGGGCCTCGTCTCTGGCCACGCCTATTCCAAGGGCCTGCGGACGGTGAAGACCTGCGTCGGCTCCGAGTTCTGCCGCTTCGGCACACAGGATTCCACCGGCCTCGGCATCCGGCTGGAGAAGACCCTCTGGGGATCGTGGACACCGCACAAGGTAAAGCTCGGCGTTTCGGGCTGCCCGAGGAACTGCGCCGAGGCGACTTGCAAGGATGTGGGCGTCGTCTGCGTGGACTCGGGCTACCAGATCGGCGTCGGCGGCGCGGCGGGGATGGACCTGAAAGAGACCGAACCCCTGACCACCGCCACGACCGAGGATGAGGCGGTCGAGATCACCGTCGCCTTCGTCCAGCTTTTCCGCGAGAACGCCAAGTATCTGGACCGGCCCTACAAATGGATCGCCAAGGTCGGCCTCAACTGGGTGCGCGAACGGGTGGTCGATGATCCGGATACCCGCCGCGCCCTGGTGGAGCGGTTCGAGATCAGCCAATCCGTCTATCGAAAGGACCCCTGGGCCGAACACTCCCGCGTCACCGAGCGCGCCAAATGGGCCGCCATGGCGGACCTTAGCCGGGTGGAGGCCGCAGAATGAGCCGTTTCATCGACATCGGCGCGCTGGAGGACATCCCCCGTCAGGGCGCGCGCGTGGTGAAAACCCCGCAAGGCTGCGTCGCCGTCTTCCGCACCATGGAAGATCGCGTCTTCGCCCTGACCGACCGCTGCCCCCACAAGGGCGGCCCCCTGTCCGAGGGCATCGTCCACGGCGACCGCGTCACCTGCCCGTTGCACAACTGGGTGTTCGATCTGAACACCGGGGTTGCTCAGGGCGCGGATGAGGGCGCCGTCCCGGTCTGGCATGTGCGGGTGGAAGGGGGGCGCATCTTCCTCGACACCGCCTGCATGAAATCCACAGCCTGGGGGGGACGATGACAGGTTCCATCTCTCTCGTCGGCGCGGGGCCTGGGGCGGCCGACCTGCTGACCCTGCGGGCGCTCGACCGTATTCGTTCGGCGGATGTGATCTATTTCGACCGGCTGATCGACCCTGCGGTCCTGGCCCTGGCCGGGCCGCAGGTGGAAATGGTTTTCACCGGCAAGGAGGTCGGCGCCCATGCCTGGCCGCAGGACCGGATCAACGCAGTGATCGTCGCCTCCGCCCGTGCGGGCCGCAATGTGGTGCGGCTGAAATCCGGCGACCCCTCGGTCTTCGGACGCGCCTGTGAGGAACTGTCGGCCGCCCGCGCCGCCGGCATCCCCATCGAGATCGTCCCCGGCGTCACCGCCGCCTCGGCCGCCGCTGCTTCGATTGGCCGCCCACTGACGGAACGGGGCGAGACCGACAATCTGGTCATCGCCACCGGCACCTGCCGCCCGGGCGATGAGGCGCCGGACTGGGGCGCGCTGCTGCGCCCCGGCACCACGCTGGCGCTGTATATGGCGATGGGCAAATTGGCAGAGATCGAGGCCAGCCTGATCGCCGCAGGCCTGCCCGCCGATACGGTGGTAGAAATCGTCTCGAATGCCAGTACCGGCCGCGAACGCCAGCTTGCCAGCACCCTTGGCCGGATGCGGGCTGAGGTGATGGCAAACGGCCTCAAAGGCCCCGCCATCATCTTCGTCCGCCGCCCCAAAGCGGCCGCCATCGCGTTAGCCCTGATCGCCTAGGACCATGGACGCCGCCGCCCCCGTCACGAGGCACCGTTCAGCCTGCCCCTATTGCGGGGTAGGCTGCGGCGTCATCTTCGAGGTGCAGGGCGGCCGCATCACCAAAGTCTCGGGCGACAAGGCCCACCCGACCAATTTCGGCCGCCTCTGCACCAAGGGCGCCTCCTGCCACATCCCGATCACCGCCCCCGGAAGGGCCGAACGCGCCTTCGCCCGGATGCCGGGCGGGAACGACCACGCCCCCCTCCCGATGGACGAGGCAATCCGCCGCACGGCGCAGGGCTTCCGCCGTATCATCGACCGCGACGGGCCGGACGCCATGGCGCTTTACGTCTCGGGCCAGATGTCGATCGAGGCGCAATACCTGGCCAACAAGCTCGCCAAGGGCTTCATCCGCACCAAACACATCGAGTCGAACTCGCGCCTCTGCATGGCGAGTGCGGGGTCGGGCTACAAACTATCCCTCGGCTCGGACGCGCCGCCCGGGTCGTATCAGGACTTCGAGGGTGCCGACCTCTTTTTCGTCATCGGCGCCAATATGGCCGACTGCCACCCGATCCTGTTCCTGCGGATGATGGACCGGGTGAAGCAAGGTGCGAAGCTGATCGTCATCGACCCCCGCCGCAACGCCACCGCCGAGAAGGCCGACCTCTTCCTGCAGATCCGCCCCGGCACCGACCTTGCGCTGCTGAACGGCCTTCTGCACCTTCTTCACGCCGCCGGCCACACCGACCCCGCCTTCATCGCCGCCCATACCGAGGGCTGGGAGGCGATGCCCGCCTTCCTGGCCGACTACCCGCCGGAAAAGGTTGCCGACCTCACCGGCCTGCCAGTGGCCGACATACTCCGGGCCGCCGAAATGATCGGCGCGGCGGCGGAGTGGATGAGCCTCTGGACCATGGGCCTCAACCAGTCAACCCATGGCACCTGGAACACCAATGCGCTCTGCAACCTGCATCTGGCGACTGGCGCGATCTGTCGCCCCGGCTCTGGCCCCTTCTCGCTGACCGGCCAACCCAACGCCATGGGCGGGCGCGAGATGGGTTATATGGGCCCCGGCCTGCCCGGCCAGCGCTCGGGCCTGAACCCCAAAGACCGCGCCTTTGCCGAAACTGCCTGGAACCTCCCCCCCGGGACGCTCCGCCCCGAAGCCGGCGGCGGCACGGTGGACATGTTCCGCGATATGTCCGAGGGGCGGATCAAGGGCCTCTGGGTCATCTGCACCAACCCCGTCGCCAGCACGGCGAACCGCAGCCGCGTGCTCGACGCCCTGAAGGCCGCCGAGCTGGTGGTGACCCAGGACGCCTTCCTTGACACCGAAACCAACCGCCATGCCGATATCATCCTGCCCGCCGCCCTCTGGGCCGAGGGTGACGGGGTGATGGTGAACTCGGAGCGCAACATGACCCTCTGCCCCAAGGTGGTCGATCCGCCGGGTGAGGCGATGGCCGACTGGCAGATCATCGCCCGTGTCGCCTGCGAGATGGGCTATGCCGAGGCCTTCACCTATGCTTCCGCGGCGCAAGTCTTTGCCGAGATCACCGGCTTCGACAACCCCGCCACCGGCTACGACATCCGCGGCGCCAGCCATGCACGCCTCGGCGAGACGCCCCTGCAATGGCCCCTGCCGCCCGGCGCCACCGAAGACCGAAACCCGATCCGCTATCTGGGCGAGAACGGCCCCGTCTTCGCCACGCCCTCGGGCCGCGCCGCCTTCCTGCCGCGCCCGCATATGGACCCGGCCGAGATGCCGGATGCCGATTTCCCCATGGTCCTGAACACCGGGCGTTTGCAGCACCAGTGGCACACGCTGACCAAGACCGGGAAGGTGCCGCATCTGAACAAGCTGAACCCCGGCCCGTTTCTGGAGCTTCACCCCGAGGATGCCACCGCCCTCGGCATCTCCGAACGCGACCGGGTCGAGCTGCGCTCGCGCCGCGGCCGCGCCGTCCTGCCCGCCCAGATCAGCGACCGCGTCCGCCCGGGCACATGCTTCGCCCCCTTCCACTGGAATGACAGTTTCGGCGAGGACCTCGCCGTCAATGCCGCCACCAGCGATGCCACCGATCCGATCTCGCAACAGCCCGAATTCAAGTTCGCCGCCGTCGCCCTGGCCCGCATTGCCGGCCCGATGGACGACCCGCCCCAGCCCGAGAGGACCAGCGCGCTGAAACACGCCCTGACCATCCCCGCCCTGGCACAGGCCGATCCCCGCATCGACGCCTTTGCCCGGCTGGTCGGACTTCCCGCAACCCCTGCACCCAGCCTGTCGCCGGTCGAGGTGACCTGGCTTTCCGGCTTTACCACCGGCCTGCGCGTGCCCGAGGGGTTCGAGACGCCCGGCGTGCCGCAGATACCCGGCGCCGCGCCCCTTTCGGCCGAGACGCGGCACTATGTGAACGGCCTCCTTGCGGGCCTCTTCGCCCGCGCCCCCGCCCCGGAACCCATCGAGGCCGAGGCCCCCTCGCGCGGCCCGGTCCTTCTCCTCTGGGCCTCGCAGACCGGCCATGCCGAGGGCTTTGCCTTCACCACCAGAACCCGGCTGGAAGGCGCGGGCTATGCGGTGAAACTCCTGCCGATGGCGCAGGTGAAGCCTGCCGAGCTGACCTCCGCCGCCCGGCTTCTGATCCTCACCAGCACCTTCGGCGACGGCGACCCGCCAGACAATGGCGCCGATTTCTGGCGGATGCTGTCGCAGGACACGGCGCCCCGCCTGACCCAGACCAGCCACGCCACGCTCGCCTTCGGCGATTCCAGCTATGCGAGCTTCTGCGGCTTCGGCCGCAAACTCGACGCGCGGCTGGCCGAGCTTGGCAGCACCCCGATCCTCCCCCGCGCAGATTGCGAGCCGGATTTCGAGGACACCTCCGAAGCCTGGCTGACCGCCCTTCTTGCAGCGCTCGGCACAGACGAAGCCACCGCCCCGCCACCCGAGGCGTCAGCCCCTGCGAAAACCTTCACCCGCAAGGCGCCGCTCTCGACCCGTCTGATCCGCAACACCCTTCTCAGCGGCCCGGGCGCGCAGAAAGAGGTGCGGCAATTCGGCTTCGCCCTGCCAGAGACCGGCTTCACCTATCGCGCCGGGGACGCCCTAGGCGTCTGGCCGGAAAACTGCCCCGACCTCGTGGCGGAACTCCTGAACCACCTCGGCCTCTCGCCCGAAGCCCCCGTCCGCCCCAAGGACCAGGACGTGATGCCGCTGGCAGAAGCTCTGCGCCTGCATCTGGACATCGCCCGCCCCACCCGTGGCATTCTGGAGGCCCTTGCCACCCGCTGTCCGGATGCCATCTTCGCCCCCCTGCTGGACCCCGCGAAAAGCGCCGATCTCGACCGCTGGCTTTGGACCCGACAGATCCCGGACCTGCTGGCCGACCTGCGCCTGCAGATATCGCCCGCCGATCTGGTCGCCCTGCTGCGGCCGCTGCAGCCACGGCAATATTCAATCTCGTCCAGCCCCCATGTCCGGCCCGGAGAGGTAGAGCTGACCGTCTCCACCCTCCGCTATGCCTGCGGAGCCCGCGCGCGGAAAGGCGTCTGCTCCACCTTCCTCGCCGACCGCTGCGCCGGGCGCGCGTTACGCATCTTCCTGCAGCCCTCGGCCTATTTCCACCCGCCCGAGGATGGCGCGCGCGACATCATCATGATCGGCCCCGGCACCGGAATCGCCCCTTTCCGCGGCTTCCTGCAGGACCGGCAGGCCACCGGCGCAACCGGGCGCAACTGGCTCTTCTTCGGCGAACAGCATGCCGCAACCGACTACTACTACCGAAGCGAAATCGAGGCATGGCAGGCAAGCGGCCACCTCTCGCGCCTGGACCTGGCCTTCTCGCGCGATCAGGCAGAGAAAATCTACGTCCAGCAAAGGATGATGGAACAGGGAGTGGAGCTCTGGAGCTGGATCGCCAACGGCGCGGCAGTCTATGTCTGTGGCGATGCAAACCGCATGGCGAAGGATGTTGACTTCGCGCTGAAAGCAGTGATCCGCCAGCATGGCGGAGTGCCGGAGACTGCCGCCGAGGAGTATCTCCGTGCCATGCAGGAGCGGGGCCTCTATGCGCGCGATGTTTATTGATGAGGACAAGGAGAAGACGGCTGGCTTATGTCGCCCCGTCAGGCAGCACGCGGCTCATCTCATTTGCGCTTAGCTACAACTATCGCCCTAGTTTCGCGGCCGCACTGATCGAGCAACGGATTGGGGAATGCTGCAAGGCAGCACGAAACGACCCCGACTGGCGGCAAAGGGCCGGGAGAAGCCCTTACCTTTTGCCGTCTTGGGGGTGCCGCTCATGGCTGGGTCTTCTATGTCGCGAGTACCCTTCATGGTCAGAAAAACAAAAAGCCAGCAGAGCGCGCTCTACCGGCTTCGAACTTTTTCGCAGATGCAAATCTTCCAATAAAACGGATAATTTCCTGTCATTAATGGAAGATCTATCTGGCACTTGCCATTGGTTTAATTGGTGGAGCCAGGGAGGATCGAACTCCCGACCTCTTGAATGCCATTCAAGCGCTCTCCCATCTGAGCTATGACCCCGTACCAATCGTCCGACGCTTGGGCCGCGTCGTGGGCGCTGTTTAGGGGCAGGCGCGGGGGGGTGCAAGAGGTAAAATGCACTTTTCCGGGCCAGCCCCTGAACTGTTTTCAGTGCTCTTCCTCGTCGCCCGCAACGTCAGCCAGTTCGTCCAGCGAAACATTGTCGTCGGCGTCGTCTTCCAGCAGCTCGTCATCCAGCTCGCCATCCGGCGTGGCGGCTGACAGCAGCTCGTCATCGGCTTCCAGATCGTCCACCAGAACGTCATCGTCCTTTTCCGGGACGGCGCGGCTGATCACGGCCGCCGCCATCTTGCGGCGGGCGGATTCGATATCGACGACCTCGCCGGTATAGGGCGAGACGACGGGCACGCGGTTCAGGTCATAGAAGCGCTTCCCGGTAGTGGGGCAAATGCGCTTGGTGCCCCATTCGGCTTTGGGCATGGTCTTCCCTTTTTCACAAGGCTCGGCTTTACAGAGTCGCGACCGCTTGCCACAAGGCCCGGCCACTGTCAAAGCCTTTGTCGGCATGGTTGCGGATCGGCCCCATGTGGCTATTCTGACGGCCTTCCGCAAGAGGTGACATGCCCCTTTATCCTGGCCTTCCCGATCTGGACATCACGCTGCGCCGATCGGCCCGGGCGCGGCGGTTTTCGCTGCGCGTCTCGTCGCTTGACGGGCGGGTGACCCTGTCGATGCCCGCCCGCGCGCGCGAGGCCGAGGCAATTGCCTTTGCCCGGTCGCAAGAGGGCTGGCTGCGACAGGCGCTGGCGCGGGTGCCCGATGGGGCCGACGTGGCGATGGGGACGGAAATTCCGTTTGAGGGGCGAAGCCTTCGGCTGATGCCGGGGACGGGGCGCGCCATCAGGATCGAGGGCGATTCGCTTCTGGTGCCGGGCGATCCGGCGCAGGTGGGCGCGCGGGTGGCAGCCTGGGTGCGGGCCAGGGCGCGCGATCGGCTGGTGACGGCGGTGGACCATTACGCCGCGCAGATCGGTCGCAAGGTGGCGCAGGTGGCGCTGCGCGATACCCGCTCGCGCTGGGGCTCTTGCACGGCAGAGGGGCGGCTGATGTTTTCCTGGCGGCTGATCCTGGCGCCGCCCGCCGTGCTGGATTATGTCGCCGCGCATGAGGTGGCCCATCTGGTCGAGATGAACCATTCCCCCGCCTTCTGGGCTGTGGTCGAGCGGCTTTATCCCGGCTGGCAGCCACAGCGCGCCTGGCTGCGCCGCCACGGATCGGCCCTTCATGCGATAAGGTTCTGAGGATGACGATCACGCCACGCCTTGCCGATCCCAACGCCGCCGCGCATGAACGCGTTTATCGCACCCTGCGCCAGCAGGTGATGCACGGAGAGCTTGCGCCCGGCCAGTCGCTGACCCTGCGCGGCGTGGCCGAGCAGTTCGGCGTGTCGATGACGCCCGCGCGTGAGGCGATGCGGCGGCTGGCGGCGGAAGGGGCGCTGACAATCTCGTCCTCTGGCAGGATTGCCACGCCGGAGCTGACGCCCGAACGGATCGAGGAACTTGCGCAAGTGCGCGCCCTGCTGGAGCCGGAAATGGCCTCTCGCGCGCTGCCGCGGGTGCATTTTGCGCTGATCGACCGGCTGGCGGCGATCAACCAGATCAATCAGGAGGCGGTGATGAACCAGGATGCCGTCGCCTATGTGCGCAGCAATCTGGAGTTTCACCGCACACTTTACCTGCGCGCCCAGACCCCGGCTATGCTGGCGATGATTGAAACCGTGTGGCTGCAACTGGGGCCGACGATGCGGGCGCTGTATCAGAAGATCCGCCGGCGTGAGATGCCGCAGCATCACCGCCACATCCTTGCCGCGCTGCGGGCAGGGGACGAGCCGGGCCTGCGGCTGGCCGTGCGGACGGACGTGACGCAGGGGCTGCGCCACCTTATTTCGTAAGAAAGGCCGGGGGCGCTGCCCCCGGACCCCCGGGATATTTGACGAAGGGGAAGTCCCTTCGGATCGTCTCAGGCGTGGATCGCCCCCAGGCCGCAGGCCAGGGCCGCCTCGCGCACGGCTTCGGAATAGGTGGGGTGGGCGTGGCAGGTCAGCGCGAGGTCTTGCGCCGAGGCGCCGAATTCCATCGCGACGCAAACCTCGTGGATCAGATCGCCCGCGCCCGGGCCGATGATGTGGCAGCCAAGGATACGGTCGGTCGCGGCATCGACGATCAGTTTGACAAAGCCGTCGGCCTGAAACACCGCCTTGGCGCGGGCATTGCCCATGAAGGGGAACTTGCCGACCTTGTAGGCGCGGCCCGCTTCCTTGAGCTGTTCCTCGGTCTTGCCGACGCTGGCAACCTCGGGTGTGGTGTAGATCACGCCGGGGATGACATCATAATTCACATGGCCATGCTTGCCGGCAATGATCTCGGCCACGGCCATGCCCTCATCCTCGGCCTTGTGGGCCAGCATCGGGCCGACAATGGCATCGCCGATGGCATAAAGGCCGGGCACCGAGGTACGGAAATGATCGTCGGTCTTGATCTGGCCGCGGGGCAGCATTTCCACGCCAAGGGCTTCAAGGCCAAGGCCAGCGGTATAGGGTTTGCGCCCGGTTGCGACCAGAACGGCATCGGCCTCAATCACCGCCTCGCTGTCATCCTTGCGCAAGCGGTAGGTGACCTTGGCACCCGCCTTGCCGGTTTCGACCTTTTGCACGGCGGCCCCGAGGATGAACTTGAAGCCCTGCCTGGTCAGGATTTTCTGGAAGCTTTTCACCACTTCGCCATCCATGCCGGGGGTGATGGCATCCAGATATTCGACCACGGTCACCGCCGTGCCCAGACGGGCATAGACCGAGCCCATTTCCAGCCCGATCACACCCGCGCCAATCACAACCAGCGATTTCGGGATGGTGGGCAGTGTCAGCGCGCCGGTCGAGGTGACGACGACCTTTTCATCCACCGTCACGCCGGGCAGGCTGGCGGGTTCCGAGCCGGTGGCGATGATGATGTTCTTCGCAGTGTGGACCTCGTCGCCCACCTTGACCTGACCAGCGGCCGGGATCGAGCCCCAGCCCTTCAGCCAGGTGACCTTGTTCTTCTTGAACAGGAATTCGATGCCCTTGGTGTTGCCGTTCACCACATCCTGCTTGTAGGCCTGCATTTTCGCCCAATCGACCGTGGGCGCGCCGCCCATCAGGCCCATTTTCTCAAAATTCTCATGCACCTCATGCAGGTGGTGCGTGGCATTCAGCAGGGCCTTCGACGGGATGCAGCCGATGTTCAGGCAGGTGCCGCCAAGGGTTTCGCGCCCCTCGACGCAGGCGGTTTTCAGACCAAGCTGGGCTGCATGGATCGCGGCCACATAGCCGCCGGGGCCGCCGCCGATTACGATCACGTCGAAGTCTGCCATTTGGGTTCTCCTTTTTCGATCCGAAGGCCGGGGGCTGTCTGCCCCCGGACCCCCGAGGATATTTGCGAACAGATGATGGGGTCAGATCAGGGCTGACACCAAAAGGGTAAGGGTTGCGAGAAGGCCCACCATCCAGATGACCGAGCGCCACGGGGCAAGGCCATAGGTATAGGCGGGAACGTAGAGGATGCGGGCGACGACATAGGCCCAGGCCGCGATGGTGGTAAGCGGGCCGCTGTGGCCGGACACCGCGAGGATCAGGACGGCGGGGGCGAACATCGCCAAGCCTTCGAACCCGTTGCTGACGGCGCGCATCAGGCGGCCCAGCACGGGCGACAGCGGCGGCATCTGGCCATCGCGCGGGCCGGTGGTGACCTCGGCGCCCAGCTCGCGGTTGGCGACGGTTGACATGACAGCAAGGGTGGCGATCTGGACCAACACGGCGCAGGTGAGGGCGGTAAGTTCGGTCGTCAAGGTGTGGCGCCCTCCTGCAGAGCTGTCGGGGCCGGGCCGTTCCAGCCGTAAAGGCCCTGATCCAGCAACAGGTCTTGCCGCAAGCGGACAAAGGCATCGCAGGCCTGTCGTTCAAGACGGGCGATTTCGGGATCGGCACGCCATTCGGCCAGCAGGGCCCGGACAGCGGGAAGATGGCGCTGGATCGTGACCTCCGTCGCCTCGTTCCGGTCGGCGTTGACCCAGAAATCCGAACCCTTGAAGTACTTCGTATGACTGATGCCCAACCCGTCACGGCGGTGGTTCTTCAGCAAAAGTACATCTTCCGAACGGATAGCATAATGGTTGATGGCCGCATTGTCCCAGGTGAACAGTTTCGGTGCGGCTGTGGTGTGGCGCATCAGCTTGCGGCTGAAAAGGGCGTCGGTGGGCATCGGCTCGCCCCGGCTGTTGACCAGAGCGACATCCTTGCGCCGGGGCGATTTCGGCACATGGGCGACCACCTGGCCGAACTGTTCGGGGCGAAACAGGCATTTGCCCAAGGGCAACCTGCGGCGGCGGATGTGGTCTTCGGTTCTGGTAAGGGTTTCCAGCACGCTGCCGCCGGGCCAGAGGCGGTGGCCGTCGGACCCGAACATCTTCCAGCTCAGCGCGATGCAATCGGCATCCCGACCCGCAACCGCCAAGAGATCATCGACATGGCCCGCGCCGCAGGTGACATTCAGGAACTCATCAATGTCGATGTGCAGCAGCCATTCGACCCCGGCCATCGCAGGATGGGCCAGCGCCAGATCGCAACCCGCGACCTGGGGCGGCACCTCGGGTGGGGGCGTATGGGGCAGGTGGATGATCAGGCCCATCTCTGACAGCCGCGCCATCATCGCATCCGAGCCATCGGTGCAGTCATTCGTGGCGACAAAGACGCGGTCAAAGCCGATCACGCGGTGATAGGCGATCCATTCCAGCAGCCACATCCCCTCGTTCCGCGCCGAGGCGAGAACGGCGCGTTCCTGGCGCGAGGGGAGGGGCGCAATGGTCATTTGGGCGTGCCGTCAGTGCTGTGGGCGGGAGGGCTGGGCATGGCTCAGACCGTTTGCAGGAATTGCGCGGTGATGCCGTGGCCAAGGGCGGATTGCTTGGCAAGCCACTCCTCGGCGCGTTTGCGGTTTGCAACTTCGAAGAGGACGAGGACGGCGGGGCCTTCGCCCTTCCAGATTTGCAGGGTCGAGAGGCCCGCATCGGCGATGTTTTCTGCCTCCGCGTCGAAGGCAGTTTTCCAGGCTGGATAATCGGGGGCGGTGGTCTGGATCAGGAGTTGGGTCATGTCAGTGCTACACCTGAGACAACTTTGAGAACACCACATATGAAAAGAAGGAACGATGCCAAGGCTAGGCCCACGTAAAGAGTGAGGGCCAGGCCATTCTTCATCCCTTTTTGGAGGTCGTAGGGCGACATTCGCATAGAGTTTGTGTATGCAATTGCGACCACAATGGCGGCCGCCGTGATCCCCGCAAGAAACAGATACATTGCGGCCTTGATTGAACTTATTTGAAGACTGAACCTAACCTGGGCACCGGCATTGCCCAAAAATGTCAGCATTACAACAATGGCACCGCTATTGAGTGTAACAAGAGTTTTAATTGCATAGAGACCTAACTCACGCAATGTTTGCAGATTGGCTTCATACCACTTCGTGGTTATGTCTTTATGATCGAGGTCGGTTGTCACCATAGCCTCCGTCAAAGGGGTCCGACCTCAAATATCTATGTGGTCGGACCGACCTTTATCTAATGCTCACAAATCCATCAGCAACCGGCGCGGGTCTTCCAGTGCTTCCTTGACGCGGACGAGGAACGTCACCGCCCCTTTGCCATCGACGATGCGGTGGTCATAGGACAGCGCCAGGTACATCATCGGGCGGATGACGATCTGGCCGTTCACCACCACCGGGCGGTCCTGGATCTTGTGCATGCCCAGAATGCCCGATTGCGGCGGGTTCAGAATGGGCGAGGACATCAGCGAGCCATAGACCCCACCGTTCGAGATGGTGAAGCTGCCGCCCTGCATTTCGGCCATGGTCAGCTTGCCGTCGCGGGCGCGCAGGCCGTATTCGGCGATCTTCTTTTCAATGGCGGCAAAGCCCATCTGGTCGGCGTCGCGCACGACCGGCACCACGAGGCCCGAGGGCGTGCCGACGGCAACGCCCATGTGGACGTAGTTCTTGTAAACCACATCGTTGCCGTCGATCTCGGCGTTGACTTCGGGCACTTCCTTCAGCGCATGGACGCAGGCCTTCACGAAGAAGGACATGAAGCCCAGCTTGACGCCGTGCTTTTTCTCGAACGCGTCCTTGTATTCGTTGCGCAAGGACATGATGCCCGACATGTCCACCTCGTTATAGGTGGTCAGCATGGCGGCGGTGT
>DDEX01000017.1 GCA_002336845.1 Rhodobacteraceae bacterium UBA1943 | reverse complement strand
GGCGTCAGCGCCGCCGTATCATTGCCACGCCGCCAGGGGCTGACCACCGGACCATAACAGGCACTTTCGTTGGAACTGCCCATGGCGAATTCGTCCATGTTCAGCTTGCCCAGCATCACCGCGCCATCGCCGAACAGTTTGGTCGTGACGGTCGATTCATACTCGGGCTTGAACCCGCGCAGGATGTTCGAGGCGGCTTGGGTCGGCACGCCCTTGGTGGCGAACAGATCCTTGATGCCCAGGGGAATCCCGCACATCGACGGCGCATCGCCCGCCTTGATCCGCGCATCCGCCGCCCGCGCCTGATCCAGCGCGATGTCGGGGGTCTTGTGAACAAAGGCGTTCAGCCCGTCGGCAGCGTCAATCGCCGTCAGGCAGCTCATCGTCAGGTTAACGGCCGAAATCTCGCCCTTGCGCAACGCCTCGCGTGCCGCTGCAATCGTCCAAGTATTCGCGCTCATTCCACCACCTTCGGCACGGCAAAGAACCCCTCGCGCGCATCGGGCGCGTTCTTCAGAATCTGCGCCTGAATATTGCCGTCCGTCACCACATCGGCCCGGCGCTTCAGCCGCATCGGTGTGACGGAAACCATCGGCTCCACCCCGTCCACATTCACTTCGTTCAACTGTTCCATGAAGCCCAGAATGCCCGAAAGCTCGCGCGCCAGATCGGGCAGACGGTCTTCCTCCACCCGGATGCGGGCAAGCTTCGCCACCTTCCGCGCGGTATCAATGTCGATGGACATGGGATCACCTTGTTTGTCGTTCGGCCCCGTTTAGCCGCGCGTCCCCTGCCCTGCAAGGTATTGGGCGCCCCCGACACTGCGGTTTGCAACATTTGCGCACAGGCAGACCTGCGCCGAAGCACCCCTGACCGTCATCAAACCGTCTGGCCGTGGCGCGCTGATGCCGTAACTTGTCACCGACACAACCAGAAGGAACACCCGATGAAGATCATCTGGCTTGGCCATTCCGGCTTTCGCCTCGAAATCGAACAGGCGGTGCTGCTGATCGATCCGTGGCTTACCGGCAACCCCATGTTCCCGGCGGATCGGCGCACCGAGGCCCTGACGGGCGCGACCCATATCCTGCTGACGCATGGTCACGGCGATCATGCCGCCGAGGCGGTCAGCATCGCCAAGGAAACCGGCGCGCCGGTGGCCTGCATCCATGAACTGTCCGAATGGCTGAACGGCATGGGCACCGCAACCATCGGCTTTGGCAAGGGCGGCACGATCGACTGCGGCGGCGCCAAGGTGACGATGGTGAACGCCACCCATTCCGCCAGCATCGACTTTGGCGGCGGGCCCCTGCTGCCCGCAGGCTCGGCCGCAGGCTTCATGATCGCGGGCGAAGGCCATGTAACCTATGTCTCGGGCGATACCGATATCATGGCCGACATGGGCTGGATGGCAGAGTATCACAAGCCCGACGTCGGCATCCTGTCCTGCGGCGGGCATTACACGATGGATATGGACCGCGCCGCCTTTGCCGCGCGCAAGTATTTCCAGTTCCGTACCGTGATCCCCTGCCATTACCGCACCTTCCCGCTGCTGGCGCAAAACGCCGATGCCCTGCGCGCCGGCCTGCCGCCTGGGATCGAGGTGATCGAACCCCAGGTGCTGGACCCGATCGCCCTCTGACACCCGGCCCAGTCCGCCTGCCCCCTGCCTTTCCCACCAGATACGGAGACGACGATGACCAGAATTGCAGTGATGGGGGCCGGGGCCGTGGGCTGCTATTACGGGGCGCTGCTGGCGCAGGCGGGGGAGCAGGTCACCCTGATCGGCCGCCCCGCACTTGTCGATGCCGTGGCGCGGCAAGGGCTGTTGCTGGAAAAAGGCGGGCAGACCGTCTCGGTTCCGCTGACAGCCACCGATGCGCCCGCAGGTGTTGCAGGGGCCGATATCGTCATCATCGCGGTGAAATCCGGCGACAGCGCCGAAGCTGCCCGCCAGATAGCGCCCCACCTTGCCGCAGATGCCACGATTCTCAGTATGCAGAACGGTATCTCGAATAGTGAGACGATTTCCGCTATCCTTAGGCGCCCGGTGATCCCCGTCGTCGTCTATGTCGCCACCGACATCGCTGCCCCCGGCCACGTCCGCCACCATGGCCGTGGCGAACTGGTCTTCGCCCCCGGACCGGGTGCCGAGCCCGCCGCTGCCCGCTTCCGCGCCGCCGGAATCGACGCACAGGTCTCACCCGACGCCGCCAGCGCGCTCTGGACCAAATTTGCCATCAACTGCGCCTTCAATGCGCTTTCCGCCCTGACACGCCAACCCTATGGCATCATCGTCGCCCAGCCCGGCGCCTGGGACACGATCCGCACGCTCCTTGCCGAATGCAGCGCCGTGGCACGGGCAGAGGGCATCGCCCTGCCGTCAAACCTCGTGGAAATGGCCCAGGCCATCGCCACCCAGATGCCAGGCCAATTCTCATCGACGGCGCAGGACATGATGCACGCCAAACCGACCGAGATCGACTTTCTGAACGGAGAGGTCCATCGCCGCGCCGCACGCCACGGCCTTGCCACGCCAGTCAACACCGCGTTGTGGATGCTGGTAAAACTGGCCGAAAAAACCGCCTAATCGCGCCGCCCGGCAAAGAACGCCTTCAACAACCGCTCTGCCTCCTCGCCGCCGATGCCGTCATAAACCTCTGGCACATGATGGCACTGGGGGTGCGAAAACACCCGCGCGCCCACCGTGACCCCGCCGCTTTTCGGATCGCTCGCGCCAAAATACAGCCGCCCGATCCGCGCGAACGAAATCGCCGCCGCGCACATCGGGCAGGGTTCCAGCGTCACATAGAGGTCGTGCCCCCCCAGCCGCTCCCTGCCAACCGCGCCACAGGCCGCCCGCAGCGCCAGCACCTCGGCATGGGCGGTCGGGTCGCTCAACTCCCGTGTCCGGTTCCCGGCTCGCGCCACCACCCGGTCGCCCAAGACAATGCACGCCCCCACCGGCACCTCGCCGCGCGCGCCCGCCGCCCGCGCCTCTTCCAGCGCAATCGCCATGAACGACCGGAAGCCGCGTTGCTCTTTCATCTTGGCTCAAATATCCTCGGGGGTCCGGGGGCAGACAGCCCCCGGCGCTGATCGCGTGCGCAAAGGTTTCCCGAGATGGCCGAAAACACAACCCCCGAAGGGGACCGCATCGCCAAGGTTCTGTCGCGCCGGGGCGTCGCCTCGCGCCGCGAGGCAGAGCGGCTGATCGAGGCTGGAGAGGTCAAGGTCAACGGCAAGACCATCACCTCGCCCGCGCTGAACGTGACCGACAGGGACAAGATCACCATCTCGGGCCATCCGCTGCCGGAACTGGAACCGCCGCGGCTGTGGCTTTATTACAAACCCGATGGCCTCGTGACCTCGGCCGCAGACGAAAAGGGCCGCGATACGGTGTTCGACCACCTGCCCGAAGATCTGCCGCGCGTCATGTCTGTAGGCCGGCTTGACCTCAATTCCGAGGGCCTGTTGCTTCTGACCAATGACGGCGAGTTGAAACGGCGGCTGGAGCTGCCATCGACTGGCTGGCTGCGCAAATACCGGGTGCGGATCAACGGCAACCCGACCGACCCCGATCTGGAACCGCTGCGCAAGGGCATCACCGTGGATGGCGAGAAATTCCAGCCGATGCACGTCACACTGGACCGGGTGCAAGGGGCCAATGCCTGGCTGACCATCGGCCTTCGCGAAGGCAAGAACCGCGAAATCCGGCGCGCTATCAATGCGATAGGTCTGATCGTGAACCGCCTGATCCGCACCAGCTATGGCCCCTTCCGCCTGGGCAACCTGCAACCCGGCGAGGTTGAAGAGGTGCGCCAGAAAGTGCTGAAGGACCAGTTGGGCGAAGGCGGCGTCACCGAACCAACCGAGTCCCCGGCGCGTCGTCGTGGCCCGACGATTCAGAAACCGGGCCCCAAGCCCCGCCTGAAACCTGGCGAGGCGTTGAAAGACCTGTCGGAAACCTGGCAAAAGGCCACCACCCGCCGCCGCGCGTCGGGCGGCACCGATGCCCCTGCCGCCGACCCTGCGCCCCGTGGCCGTACCGCACCAGAGGGAACAGCGCGCGCGGCAAAGCCCGCGGGGAAACCATCTGGCAAACCCTATCCCAAAGCCGCTGCCCCGCGTGGCGCGGCTGATGGCCCACGCCCCCCTCGCAAACCCGCGACTCCACGCCCCGGCTCTACCCGAAACGCGCCGCGCCCACCGGCAAAGCCCGGAAAATAGCGCCAAATCGCGCCAGCCCGGCCTGACCGGCCCGACAGGGGAAAATTCCCGCCTATTCCCCCCAAGGGCCACTGGCAAGGACCATGGGGCTTGCCTATAGTCACCGCGTGGGCGCAGCGGAAAGCAGGGGTATCATGTCGGGCCAAAGCCTTCGGTCGCTTGCCTATTTCGTGCTTCTGGCGCTGATCCTTTATGTCGCCGCCTCGGGAGGTGCGTGATGGCCCAGCGTTACGGTGGAAGGTTCAGCCCCGGCGCCGGCCCACAGGCCGCAACCGACAACGCGCCCATCGCCCCGCCACCGCCCGCCTCGCGGGCGCTGAAACGGTCAAAGTGGCTTTACTTTACCGCCTTCGCCTTCCTGATCCCGGCCTTCCGCGGCACGCCCCGCGAAATGGTGATCGCGCTGGCCGCGGGTGGTTTGGTCGTGCTTGCCGCATGGCTGACGCAAGAGGGCGCCCGCGCGCAGGACGAATATGACGCCCGCCGCGTCGCCCGCCGCCCTGCCATTCCGCGCAAGATTTTCGCCGCAATCGTTCTGGGGGCCGCGCTGTTCGCCGGTGGCCTTGTGGCACAATCGAACCCGTTTTACCCGGTGCTGTTCGCCGTTCTCGGCTTTGCCCTGCACCTCATGGCCTTTGGCCCCGATCCCTTGCGCGACAAGGGGTTGGAGGGCGTGGACCAGTTCCAGACCGACCGCGTGGCCCGCGCGGTGGATGAGGGTGAAAAATACCTTGCCGGCATGAAAGACGCCATCCTGCGCGCGAACGACCGGATGCTGGAAGGCCGCGTTGACCGCTTCGCCACTGCCGCCCGCCAGCTTTTCCGCACGGTCGAGGGCGATCCGGCCGACCTGACAGCGGCGCGCAAATATCTGTCGGTCTATCTGATGGGCGCGCGCGACGCGACGGTAAAGTTCGCCGATCACTATGCCCAGACCCGCGACCCCAAGGTCCGCGCCGATTACGAAGCCCTGCTGACCGATCTTGAAACCACCTTCGCAGAACGGTCGAAGGCGCTGGCAGCGGGCAGCCACACCGATCTGGACGTTGAAATACAGGTGTTGCGAGACCGCCTGAAAATGGAAGCCTGACCCCTTTTTGTGAGAGTGATCATGACCGAAGATATCCGCACCCAGGCCGCCGCCGCCCTTTCCGAAGTTGAAAAAGTCACCGCCACCCTTTTGCCCGAACCCGGCACCGCCGTAGTCGCGCTGACCGAGGCCACCCCTGCCCAGGCCGATGCGATCAGGAAGCGCATGGACGAGATTGACATGACCAACACCCAGTCGATCATTTCCTTCGGCTCTGGCGCGCAGGCCGAATTGCAGGTGATCAGCCAGGAAATGCTGTCGGGCGTGAAGAACAAGGATGTTGGCCCCGCAGGCGACAGTTTGCGCGAAATCGTGTCCGCCATCCGCGGCTTTTCGGGCGATGAGCTGGATGTGGGCCGCGAGCGCAGCTGGTGGGAACGCCTGACCGGCGCCGCCGCCCCCCTGGCCCAGTTTGTTGCCAAGTACGAAGAGGTTCAGGGCCAGATCGACAAGATCACCGAAAACCTGCTGATGCACGAACACACCCTGCTGAAGGATGTGAAAAGCCTTGATATGCTTTACGAAAAGACCCTGCGCTTTTACGACGAACTTGCGCTGTACATCGCGGCGGGCGAAGCAAAGCTGAAAGAGCTCGACACCACCGCCATCCCGGCCAAAGACGCGGCGGTGAAGGCCGCGCCAGAGGCGGATCAGGTGAAAGTGGCGCAAGAGCTGCGCGACCTGCGCGCGGCGCGCGATGATCTGGAACGCCGGGTGCATGACCTGAAACTGACGCGTCAGGTCACCATGCAATCCCTGCCCTCGATCCGCCTTGTGCAGGAAAACGACAAGTCGCTGATCGCCAAGATCAACTCGACCTTGGTCAACACCGTGCCGCTGTGGGAAACCCAGCTTGCGCAGGCCGTTACCATCCAGCGCAGCAAAGAGGCGGCCGAGGCGATCAAGGATGCCAACGACCTGACCAACGAACTGCTGACCGACAATGCCGAAAACCTGCAAGAGGCCAACCGCGTTGTGCGGACCGAGATGGAGCGGGGCGTTTTCGACATCGAGGCGGTGCAAAAGGCCAATACCAGCCTGATCGCCACGATCGAGGAAAGCCTGCAAATCGCCGATGAGGGCAAGGCCCGCCGCGCCAAGGCCGAGGAAGAATTGGTCAAGATGGAACATGACCTGCGCGACACGCTCGCCTCGGCTCGTGCCCGCACCACCGGGGCGGCGGCCGATCTGGGGGCCTCGACCGGAGAATGATGGGGGAATGATGCGCACCGCGCGCCTTGCGGGCCAGATGCTGGCGGTCGGCCTTGCGCTGACCGCCTGTGTCACCACGCCCGCCGGGCATGGGGTTACGCCACCTGCCCGGCCCAATTCGCAGACCCCGCCCGCCAATACGCCCGACACCCCGGCCAGTGCAGCCGCGCGGGCCTATTATGGTCAGGTGCAGCAGGCGCTGTTGTCGCAAGGCTTGCTGCGCACCGATGGCGGCGGGCCGGACACACCGTTTTCGGCCGACCTGCTGGCGCGAAACTTCATCAAGATCGCGCTTTACGATGAATATGACCGGGGCGGTGCGCCATCGACCGTGGGGCAGTTGCGCCGCTGGAACGCGCCGGTGCGCGTGGGCCTGCGCTTTGGCGCCTCGGTTTCCGCCCAGCGGCGGGCCACCGATACGGCGATGGTGGGATCGTATCTTGCGCGGCTGTCGCGGCTGACCGGGCATTCCATCGCGCTGGACGACAACGCCCCGAATTTCTGGGTCTATATGGTGTCCGAGGATGAACGCCGCGCCCTTGGCCCGGAAATCCGCGCCGCCATGCCAGAACTCGGCCCCGCCGATCTGCGCAGCATCACTGACATGCCGCGATCCACCTATTGCATCGTGCTCGCGCAGTCGGCAGGCAGCACGGGCGTCTATCAGCATGCCTTTGCGGTGATCCGCGCCGAACACCCCGACCTGTTGCGCCTGTCCTGCGTGCATGAGGAAATTGCACAAGGTCTTGGCCTGCCGAATGACAGCCCCCTCGCCCGCCCCTCGATCTTCAATGACGACGAGGAATTTGCCCTGCTTACCCGGCAGGACGAGATGATGCTGCGCATCCTTTACAACCCCGCCCTGCGCCCCGGCATGACCGAAGCGCAGGCCCGCCCCATCGTGACCGACCTTGCCAAAGGGCTGGTCGGTGGTGAATCATGACCCCGTTTCAGGGGAAGGAGTGACCCATGGTCTTCGATTTTCTCAAAGGCGAATTCATCGATGTCATTTCCTGGCTGGATGACACGCGCGACACGATGGTGTGGCGGTTCGAACGGCACGGGAACGCCATCAAATACGGTGCCAAGCTGACGGTGCGCGAAGGTCAGGCGGCAGTTTTCGTGCATGAAGGGCAGTTGGCCGATGTGTTCGGCCCCGGCCTTTATGTGCTGGAAACCAACAACATGCCGATCCTGACCACCTTGCAGCACTGGGACCACGGCTTTCAGTCGCCCTTCCAGTCGGAAATCTATTTCGTCAACACCACGCGGTTCAACGATCAGAAATGGGGCACCAAGAACCCGATCATGGCGCGCGACCCCGAATTCGGCCCGGTGCGCCTGCGCGCCTTCGGCACCTATTCAATGCGGGTGGGCGATCCGGGCAAGTTCATCAAGGAAATCGTCGGCACCGATGGCGAATTCACCGCCGACGAAATCTCGAACCAGATCCGCAATGTGATCGTGCAAGAGGCCAGCCAGACGCTGGCGAAATCGGGGATTCCGGTGCTGGACATGGCCGGGAACACCGCCGATCTGGGCAAGCTGATCGCAACCGCGATTACGCCCAAGGTGGCCGATTATGGCCTGTCGATCCCTGAATTCTACATCGAGAACATCAGCCTGCCCGAAGAGGTGGAAAAGGTTCTGGACAAGCGCACCTCGATGGGAATTGCGGGTGACCTGTCGAAATACATGCAGTTCAACGCGGCGGAATCGCTGGATAATCCCGGCTCTGCCATGGGTGGCATGATGGGCGCGGGCATGGCCGCCGGGATGGGCGCTGCGATGGGCCAGAACATGGGGCCTTGGGGCGCTGCCCCGGCAGCGGCGGCACCAGCCGCGCCGCCTCCGCCACCGCCTGCGGGCAGGGCCTGGCATATTGCCGACAACGGCCAGACCAAGGGGCCGTTCAGCGAATCTGACCTTGCGCAGATGGCGCAATCGGGCGCCCTTACCCGCGCCACTCTGGTCTGGACCGCCGGGCAGGATGG
>DDEX01000094.1:61272-80029 GCA_002336845.1 Rhodobacteraceae bacterium UBA1943 | reverse complement strand
CGCGCGTGGTGGGCGAGGCGCTGGCGCTGGACATCGTGGATGCCTTCCTGACCGCCGAATTCGAAGGCGGCCGCCACGCGACGCGCGTGGACATGATCACCGCGCTGGAGGGCTAGCCTGTGCTTGATGCGGAATACCGGGCCTGGCTGGCTTTGCAAGGCAAGGAACCAAGCACGCTGAACACAAGCACCTCGATGATTGCGCGCATCGAAAGGGCCTATGGCGACCTTCAGCAGGAATTCGACCTGAATGGGCTGGAGACGATTCAGTCGGATCTGGCATATTCCAAGGCCGATGAAAGAAACAAAGAACCCAATCCGTCAAAACTTGTCATCGACGGCGATGTCTATGCCGGGCTTTCCTCGGCCCGGACGCATCTGAACTATTACCGCCGTTTTTTGGAAGACCGTGCCACCCGTGCCGCCGTGACCGAGGCCGTGCGTGCCGTGCCGGTTCCCGCCGTTATGGCAGCTCTGCCAGAGGCAGATGGCGAACCGCCCGAGGCGGTCCTGAGCCTAGAACGTGACCTGAATGCTGCCTTGCGGCAGAACATCGAACAGCTTGAACCCGGCCTGCACATCATTGACGGCGGCAAGGAACGCAGCGTCGCCTCAGGCCGGATCGACATTCTGGCTGAGGATGCCGCAGGCCGCAAAGTGGTGATCGAGCTAAAGGCCGTGCGCGCGCCCCGTGATGCCGTTGCACAGGTCTTGGCCTATATGGGCGACATGATCAGCGAAACGGCCGGCGAGGTTCGCGGCCTGCTGATTGCCCCCGACTTTGACCCAAAAGCGGTCTCTGCGGCTCGCATGGTGCCCGCCTTGGAACTGCGCCGGTTCTCGTTTCAATTCAGTTTCGAAACTGTTGGAGAAGCCGCCGCAAGATCGGGAAGCCGAACATGATCCGCCTGCGTGGCCAGTTGCGCTGCATGACCGGGGACGAGCGGCAGGCGGTTCTGGCCCAGAAGGCCGAACATATCAGCCTGACCCGTGCCGAACCAGCCTGCCTGACCTTTGACATCGCCGNNCGCATCAGGCCCGCACCCGCGACAGCGCGTGGTTTGCCGCCACCCGCCACATCCTGCGCGATTTCCGGATCGAGGAGGTAGGGGACTGAGCTGATCGTGGTGCTGTCCCCTGCCCGGCCCCCCTTCGAACCCTAACCCGGAAAGACCCCGCGCGCCGCGATTTCGGGCAGCGGCTTGCGTTGGCTGGGAACCTCTCGGGCGCGCAAGGCTTCGGGCAAGGTGGCGGGGTCGCCCGGGTGACCGACGGCAATGACCGCGTGCAGGCTGTAACCTTGCGGCACGTTCAGCGCCTCGGCCAGCCTGTCCTTGTCGAACCCGCCCATACCATGGGTCACAAGCCCCGACAGATTGGCCTGAAACGCCAGGCTGGCCCAGGCCGCTCCGGTGTCGAAGCCATGGGTGGGATTAGGCGCCTCTTCGCCCGTGCTTGTCGTGCGCATGGTTTTCGATGCCATGACCACCAGCGCCGCCGCCTGCCCCGCCCAGGCCTGATTGCCAGCACTCAGGCTGTCTAAGATCGTGGCAAAACCCGCGTCGCCCCGCAAGCCCCAGACAAGACGCCAGGGCTGGACATTGGCGGCAGAGGGTGCCCAGCGGGCAGCTTCCAGCAGGCTCATCATCTGCGCTTCGGTGACCGGCGCATCGGAAAAGGCGCGGGGCGACCAGCGGGCGGGAAACATCTCATCCACAGGGTAATCGGGGTTGCGGTTGGCCGGGATGGCGGACATCGACAGGTCTCCTTGCTGCATCGCAGTCACTTAGACCGAATTGCCACGCCTGCAAATGCCAAGGCGGCCAGAATGTAACCGATACAATCTTGCGGTGGCGCGATACAATCGAAGGCGCTACTGCTTGGCCCATGCGCACCAATTTCCTGCTCCGTCACCGCGATTTCGGCCTGTTCTGGCTGGGAATGCTGCTTGTCAACATCGCCGTCCAGATCGAGGCGATCACCATCGGCTGGCAGATCTACGGTCTGGGCCGGACGACGATGAGCATCGAGGAATCGGCCTTTCTGGTGGGCATGGTCGGTCTTGCGCAGTTTCTGCCGCTGTTCTGTCTGACGCTGTGGGCCGGAACGCTGGCCGACCGGCATTCGCGCCGCACCATCGTGATGATCAGCCTTGCGGTCGAAACCGTCTGCGTCCTGCTGCTGGTTGGCGTCGCGCTGGAACCGCACCCGGATTATCGCCATATCTTTGCCGTGGCCGCAATATTTGGCGCCGCCCGCGCCTTCCTGTCGCCCGCCGCCTCGGCGCTGGTGCCCATGCTGGTGCCGGTTGAGGAGATGCCGCAGGCCATTTCGCTGAAATCCCTGTCCTGGCAAGGCGCGGTGATCGTCGGCCCTTGGATCGGCGGGCTGCTTTGCGCTGTTTCAACCGCGCTGGCCTATGGTGTTGCGGCGGCGCTTTACGCCGGCGGCATCCTGTTCTGCCTGTTCCTGCGGGCCAATACCACGCCCATCCGCCAGCCCGGCCATGCGCTGGAGCTGATCCGCGAGGGGCTGACCTATGTCTGGCGGCAGAAGATCATTTTCGGGGCGATCAGCCTTGATCTGTTCGCCGTGCTGCTGGGCGGGGCGACCGCCCTGCTGCCCGCCTTTGCCGCCGACATCCTGAAGGTCGGGCCAGAGGGGTTTGGCATCCTGCGCTCTGGCCCCGCGGTGGGGGCGGTGATCATGGCGCTGGTTCTGGCGCGCTGGCCATTGAAGCGTCGGGCCGGGGTGCGGATGTTCTGGGCGGTGGCAGCCTTTGGCGCCGCAACGGTGGTTTTTGGCCTGTCGAAAAACATGTGGCTGTCGGTCGCGGCTCTGGCGATTCTGGGGGCCGCCGACATGGTGTCGGTCTATGTCCGTCAGACGCTGGTGCAGATTGTGACGCCCGACCACATGCGCGGCCGGGTGTCTTCTGTCTCTGGGCTGTTTATCTCCGGTTCCAATGAATTGGGAGAGTTTGAATCGGGCGTCGTCTCGCGGTTTCTGGGGCCGGTGGGTGCGGCGGTCTTTGGCGGGATCGGCACGCTTGGCGTGACCGGCCTTTGGGCCTGGATGTTCCCCGCCCTGCGAAAGGCCGACCGGCTGGATGCCGTGCCGGACGAGGCGGTCGAGACGATGCGCAGCCATTCGGCCACCAGCCCGGCAAGCCCGGTCTGAAACCGTTCCTGCCGGGCCACGGGCAGCAGGTGGAACATGCTGGCTAGGTCCCTGCGCCGCAGCGTGGCACGCCCGGCAAGATCGTGCTGTTTCAGCAGCCCACGGCTGATCCGGGTGATTGCAAAGACAATGACCAGATCACAGGACAACGCGGCAAGGCCGACAGGCTCGCCATTGCCACGCAGGGCCATGCCCACCCCGTTCGCTATGCCAAAGGCCAGTGTGGTATGGACATTTTTCACAAGCAGGGTGACAGCTTTGCCATGAGCAGCAACACAGACAACCTGAAAGCCGCCGCCTGGATGTCGGGCTCCGTCGCCTCGTTCACGGTCATGGCCGTGGCAGGCCGCGCCCTGGCTGGCCGTCACGATACGTTCGAGATCCTGACCTGGCGTTCGGCCATTGGCTTCGTGCTTGTCGTGCTGGTCGGGGCGGCAACAGGGCAATTGCGCACCGTTTCCACCCACAGGCTGGGCGGGCATCTGTTGCGAAATTCGCTGCATTTCGCCGGGCAGAACCTGTGGTTCTGGGCACTGACCGTCATTCCCCTGGCGCAGCTATTTGCGCTGGAATTCACCTCGCCCCTGTGGATCATCCTGCTGGCGCCGTTGCTTTTGGGCGAAAGGCTGACAGCCCGCCGCCTGTTGTCTGTCTCGCTGGGTCTGACCGGGGTGCTGATCATCACCAGACCGGGGGCCGCACCGCCAAGCTGGGGGCTCGCGGCGGCGGCGGGGTCGGCTGTATTCTTTGCGCTGACCTCGATCCTGACCAAGCGATTGTCGCGCGATGTCAGCGTGACGGGCATCCTGTTCTGGCTGACGGCGATGCAGTTTGTTCTGGGTCTGGCCAGCGCCGCGCTGGACGGCCAGGTCAGGTTGCCTGATTCGGGCACAGCCCCCCTGCTGGCCCTGATCGGTCTATGCGGCGTGGTGGCGCACCTGTCGCTGACCTCTGCCTTGCGCCTTGCCCCGGCCAGTTTCGTGATACCGATAGACTTTCTGCGGCTGCCGATTGCAGCCATTCTTGCCACGATCCTTTATGGAGAACCGCTGGATCCCCATGTTCTGGCGGGCGGATGCGTGGTTCTTTTGGGGATCTGGATCAATCTGCGTGGCCAATTACGACGTTGATGCAACAGACGCACAGTCACAATTATTTGACGTGGCGTCATGAATTGACCCAAAAAATAAACAACACTTAGCATTGACTCAGGGGATCACCCGCGACGGAAGGGGAAACTGTTGCGGGTTCATGGGAGGAATACATGAGGAATACGAGCGTTCTCGCACTGATGGCCGCCCTGTCGGCGGGGGGTGCGATGGCAGGCGGGGTTGACCGGTCGGGGCAGTCGATCGGCATCATCTTTGAAAAAGGCAACTATGCCGAACTCAGCTATGGTGTCATCTCTCCCAGTGTGAGCGGCACCGATCTGGCGGCCCGGCCAACGCAGAATGTTGCTGGCGATCATGTCATTCCGGGCATCGCCTTCAAATACAACATCAACGACAAGCTTTCTGTCGGGATGATCTATGAAACGGCCTATGGCGCCGACATCTACTATCCAACGGCGGCTGATGGTGGTTCACTCTTGCTCGGCGGCACCAGCGCCAAGCTGAACAGCGATGTGATCACCGCGATGGCGCGCTACAAGTTCGATGAGAACTGGTCGGTCCACGGCGGTATCCGGGCCTCGAAAGCCTCTGGTGACGTGGCGCTGGGCGGTCTGGCTTATGGTCCGGTCAACGGCTACAACGTCCACTTTGGCGAAGCTTGGGGTGCTGGCTATATGCTCGGCGTCGCCTATGAACGGCCGGACATCGCGCTGCGTGTCGCCCTGACCTATTTCTCGAAGGTCACCCACGACCTCGATACGACCGAGTTTATCGGCGCGACGCAGGTTGCCGCACCGTCCATCACCTCGGTGGATACGCCGCAAGCCATCAACCTGGATTTCCAGAGCGGCGTTGCCAAAGACACGCTGGTCTTCGGCTCGATCCGGTGGGTGGACTGGTCCAACTTCCTGATTGACCCGGCCTGGTTCACCGCGGCCACGGGCGACGGTCTGGTCAGCCTGGAAGATACCGTAACCTACACGCTGGGCGTCGGGCGCAAGTTCAACGACAACTGGTCCGGCTCGCTGTTCGTCTCGTATGAGGGCAAGGGCGACCCGCTGGTTTCGCCTCTGGCGCCTACCAATGGCTACAAGAGCGTTGGTGTCGCGGCGATCTACACCCGTGACAACATGAAGATCACATTGGGCGCACGTTACATCGCGCTGGGTGACGCTCAGCCCGAAACAGGCACCCCCGACACCGCGCGCGCCAACATGACCGACAACCATGCCGTTGCGGTGGGTGTGAAAGTCGGCTTCACGTTCTAAGGCGGCTGGCTAAGCCGGCTTGGACAGGACCATTTCACAAGCCCCGCGCCCTGACCGGCGCGGGGTTTTCATTTCTTGTGGTGATTGTATTCATCACAAGAAACGGATCGCATGGCAGGCCATGGCGGAATAGCCTGTGCTCATGACGCAAAATCCCCCCTCCCTTCGTATTCCCCGTCTTGGCTGGCTGCTTATGGCTTTGCTTGCGCTGATCTGGGGCGGCTCTTTCGTGGCAAATCGTCAGGCCCTTACCGGGTTGCCGGTTCTGACCATCGTTGCAATGCGGGTTCTGGGTGGGGCGGTGGCGCTGTGGCTGTGGGTCGCGCTGCGCGGCCTGCCCGTGCCGCGCGGGGCGCGATGGATCGGCGCCTGCGCGGTGATGGGGCTGTTGAACAACGTGGTGCCCTTTTGCCTGATTGTCTGGGGCCAGCAGCAAATTCCCGCCGGGCTGGCGGGTATTCTCAACGCCTCCACGGCCGTTTTTGCCGTGCTGGTCGCTGCCGCCGTCTTCCCGGATGAGCGGTTGACGCCCGCGCGCGCCCTTGGTGTGGCGCTGGGTTTGGGGGGCGTGATCATGGCCGTGGGACCGCGGGCGCTGGCGGCGTTCGATCTGCGGTCAACCGCGCAACTGGCCTGTCTTGCCGCTGCCGTGTCCTATGCCATCTCGGGTGCCTTTGCGCGCACCGCGCTGAAAGGCATTCGCCCCGAGGTCAGCGCGGCGGGAATGCTGACCGCCGCCTCGGCCCTGCTGGTGCCTGCGGCCCTTTGGCATGACGGGCTGCCACAGGCCGCGCCCACCCTGCCGGTTCTGGCCTCGCTGGCCTATCTGTCGCTGGCAGCTTCGGCACTGGCCTATATCCTGTTTTATGCCGTGCTGCGGCTGGCGGGGGCCGGGAATCTTGGCCTTGTGACGCTGCTGGTGGCGCCCGTCGCCATCGTGCTGGGCACGCTGATCTTTGGGGAACGCCTGTCGCTGGGTGCGCTTGCCGGGTTTGGCCTGATCGCGCTGGGCCTTCTGGTGATGGATGGCCGCATCCCCCTGCCCGCCCGTCGATTTTCTGCGTGAAATCCGCCGCCCAAGCCGCTACACCCCGGCAAAGAACAGGGGGCGGCGATGATCTATACCTCGGGCAGCGATTATCTGGCGGCGCCGCGCAAGCGGGTGCTGCTGTTCGGCATGTCGGGTCTGGGCAAGACCTATCTGGCCAACATGCTGCGCGGCGCCGGCGGGTGGTTTCACTACTCGGTCGATTACCGGATCGGCACGCGGTACATGGGCGAATATATCGCCGATAATTTCAAGCGCGAGGCGATGAAGGTTCCGCTGCTGCGAGAGCTGCTGATGTCGGACAGCGTTTTCATCGCCTCGAACATCACCTTCGACAATCTGGCGCCGCTGTCCACCTATCTGGGCAAACCGGGCGATGCGGCGAAGGGCGGCCTGCCCTTTGCCGAATATTGCCGCCGCCAGGAACAGCACCGGCTGGCCGAGATTGCTGCCATGATGGACACCACGCCCTTCATCGACCGCGCCCATGACCTTTACGGCTATCCGCATTTCCTGTGCGACACCTCTGGTTCCATCTGCGAGGTGGTCGAGGCCGACAACCCCGCCGATCCGGTGATGCGTGAGATTTCGCAGCATTTGCTTCTGGTCTGGATCAAGGGGTCCGATGCCCACAAGCAAGAGCTGTGCCGCCGTTTCGACCGCGCGCCCAAGCCGATGTATTACCGGCCCGAGTTCCTGTTGCAGGTCTGGCAGGAATACCTTGCCACCACTGGCCTGCCCGAAGACAAGGCCGACCCCGACGCCTTCCTGCGCTTTGGCTATGCCCGCCTTCTGGAAAGCCGCCAGCCGCGCTATGCCGCCATGGCGCGCTGGGGCGTGACCGTAACGGCGGAAGAGGTTGCGCAGGTGCGCGACGTGGCCGGCTTTGAAATGCTGATTGCGACGGCGATTGACCGGTCAGGCACCTGACTGGCAGCGCCCTTCGGCCTGACCAATGGCGGTTGGCGCATCCAGCAGGGTGAAACGTCCCAGCAGAACGCCTGCACTGTCTGTCACATCAACCTCTGGTCCGGCAGCGATGTGGATGAACAGGGGCGCTGCAAAGCCGATGGGCGTATAGCCGACGCCATTTTCGACCTGTAGCTGCACCTCTCGCGGGCGACCTTGCACCGTGAACACCACCTTGCCATCGCCCTGATAGGGCGACAGCGCCAGCAAGGATTGCGCCCCATGCCCGCACAGCCAGTTCAGGCTGCTGCCAAGGGCTGCATCCTTGGTCCCGGCGTAGTACCCCCTGCCATCCGAGGTTTTGCCAAACTGCCAGCCCTTGGGGCCATCTGGCGCAGTGGCCAACCCCGGCAAGGCAGGCGCAGCCGCGTCTGGCGCGGCGGGCGCCGGAGTTGCGGGCACTGCCGCCGCCGGTCTTTTGCGCGGCGGTTTGGTGGGGGCCAGTTTCTTCGGCTTTGCGGCGGGTGCCGGAGTCTCTGCCCCCGGGTCGGTTCCGATCGCCTCGCAATACTGCTTCACGCAGGCACTATATTCGTCACTGTCGGCGCCGGGCGAATTGGCAAGGCAGGCCCAGACACAGCGCTGCTGTTCCATCTCGGGGCCCTCGTCCTGTGCGGCGACGGGATCGGCAAAAGCCATCAGCAAGACAAGGGCGGTCATGGTGCGGCAGGTCATCCGGGCCTCCTGATCAGACGGGCCAGCATCCTATGCGCAGCCCCATGGGTCAACGCCCGTCCTGCGCTTGATATCAGGGCGAAAAGACATTACCTCCGGGGCCTCAATCCATAGGTTCACCATGCCGATCACCCTGCCCGAAAACCTTCCCGCCTTCGACGTTCTGCGGAACGAGGGCGTGATGGTCATGTCGCCCGAGCGGGCGGCGCGGCAGGACATCCGGCCGCTGAAGATCGCGCTGCTGAACCTGATGCCCAAGAAGATTCAGACCGAGAACCAGTTTGCCCGGCTGATCGGCGCCACGCCCTTGCAGATCGACCTGCATCTGATCCGCATGACCGAGCATCAGACCAAGAACACTGCCGCCGAGCATATGGAGACCTTTTACAGCTCTTTCGCCGAGGTCGAGGCGAGTGGAGAGCGGTTTGACGGCCTGATCATCACCGGTGCGCCGATCGAGCATCTGCCGTTCGAGCAGGTCACCTATTGGGACGAACTGCGACGGGTGATGGACTGGACGCAAAGCCATGTCTATTCCACCTTCGGCGTCTGCTGGGGCGGCATGGCGATGATCTATCATTTCCACGGCGTGCAGAAACACATGCTGGACCACAAGGCGTTCGGCTGTTTTCCGCAGCAGAACCTTGCACCCACCTCGCCCTATCTGCGCGGCTTCTCGGATGAATTCGTCATCCCCGTCAGCCGCTGGACCGAGATGCGGCAGGCCGAGATTGAGGCCGCGCCGGGCCTGCGCACCCTGATCGGCAGCCCGGACACCGGGCCTTGTCTGGTGGAAGATGCGGGCCACCGCGCGCTCTATATCTTCAACCATTTCGAATATGACAACGAGACGTTGAAGCAGGAATACGACCGCGACGTGGCCAGTGGCACCCCGATCAACGTGCCGATGAACTACTATCCCAAGGATGACCCGTCGCAAAAGCCGTTGAACCGCTGGCGTAGCCATGCCCATCTGCTTTACGGCAACTGGATCAACGAGATCTATCAGGGCACGCCCTTTGATCTGGCCAATCTTTCCAGATAGGCAGTGAAGGGGCCGGCGCCGATTGCGCCCGCCCCCGCTTACGCCCTATCCTGCCCGAAAACCGGAGGACTGCCATGGACCTGCCATTTGACGGCGCGATCAGCCGCTATTTCCGCGAGGGTGCCCCGAAGGACGTTCGCAAGGCCATCGAAAAGGCGGGCAAGGATGATATCCTGACCGCCAGCTATCCTTACCGCGAAGAGATGAAGGGCAAGGAGTATGACGCCCGGATGGCCGCCTTGCAGATTGAGCTGGTCAAGATGCAGGCCGACATCAAGGCCACCGGCAAGCGCGTGATCGTGCTGTTCGAAGGGCGCGACGCATCGGGTAAAGGCGGCACCATCGGCGCGCTGCACATGAACCTGAACCCGCGGGTGGCCAATGTGGTCGCCCTGTCGAAGCCAACCGAGCGCGAGGCGGCGCAATGGTATTTCCAGCGTTACATCGACTGGTTCCCTGCTCTTGGCGAAATGGCGATCTTTGACCGCAGTTGGTACAACCGTGCCATGATCGAAAAGGTCATGGGGTTCTGCAAGGATGATGCGCGCGCCAAGTTTTTCCGCCAGTTGCCCGAGTTCGAGCAGATGATCGTCGAAGAGGGCATGATCTTTGTGAAAATCTGGCTGGAGGTTGGCCGCGCCGAACAACTGCGCCGCTTTATTGATCGCGAGCAGGATCTGCTGAAACAATGGAAGCTGAGCCAGATCGACATTGACGGGCTGGCCAAATGGGATGACTACACCGCCGTCATTGACGAGACGATGAAGAAATCCGATTTCAAATACGCCCCATGGACGGTGATCCTGTCCGACGACAAAAAGCGCGCGCGGATCGCCGCCATCCAGACGGTGCTGATCGCGGTTGACTACAAGGGTCGTGACAAGGCGGCCATCGGCAAGATCGATGACCAGATCTGCGGCGGTCCGAAGCTGAGGCCCAAGGGGTGAAAATCGGCTATCACCACGGCAACCTGCGGCAGGCTTTGGTCGAGGCGGCGCTAAAGCTTATCCCCGGCCAGGGCCCCTTGGGCTTTACCCTGTCCGAGGCGGCAAAGGCGGCAGGCGTCACCCCGGCTGCCGTCTATCGCCATTTTGCAGGGCGCGACGATCTGGTGGCCGAGGTGGCACGGCAGGGCTTTGATATCTTCGCCGCGCTGATGGAATACGCCTGGAACGACGGCAAACCCACCCCCCTTGCCGGGTTCGAGGCGACGGGGCGCGCCTATCTGGCCTTTGCCCGCAAATATCCCGGTCATTACATGGCGATGTTCGAAAGCGGGTTATCCTTTGACGGGCATCCCGACATTGCCGCACTGGCGCAGCGGGCGAATTCGGTGATGGAGCAGGCTGCGACCGTGTTGTCGCAAAACTTGCCCGCGGCCCGTCGCCCCCCCGCCACCATGGTCGCCGCCCATATCCGCGCCATGAGCCATGGCGTTGTGGAGCTTGCCATGCGCGGCTCGCCTGCGATGCGCGGCCCCTATACACCAGAGGACCTGCTGGAGGCCGGGATCGGTATTTATCTGCGCGGATTGGGGTTTCTGCCGCCGGACCGCTAGCGATAAGCGTCGCTACCAGTTTTGCAACTGGATCAGGAAATTGCCGCTGTCCTGAATGCCGGGAATTCTGGTCAGCTTGAGATTGGCGTCGGCCCCCAGAAAATGTTCCTCGGTCGATCCGCCAACTGTGCCCAGATAGTTCCCGGTTAGCATCGTCATCACCTCGGTCCGCACCGGCGTAGTGGCGCCCGGTTTCACGCCGGGGGGCAACACATCCTGATGCGCGCGCCATGTGCTGGTGGCATCCATGACCTGATAGGCATCTACGGCCGGACTGCGCAGGGTCAGGCTGCTGCCCGGCTCGCGTACGGTGTAAAACAGATAGCCGTTGCGCACAGCCGAAATGACTTGAGAACTTGGCCGCGTCACGGCATCAGCCACCGGGCCGGGAATGACCCCACGCACCCACAGTTCATATTGTGCAAAGGGCATCTCGATCACGACAAAACCCACCTGTGCCCAGGGACCAGAGGCCGCCCATGACTTGTCGGGCGGATTGGCCGCATCGGGATAGGCGCCGTAGGAGGCAAAGCGGTTGGTCAGTTCCTGATGGGCGCCACTCAAGGCTGCCTGCTGCGCCTCGGTCGCGGTCAGGATGATATAGGTCCAGTCTGCCCCCTGCGCCCCGGCGCAGCGGATCATCAGGGGGGCGCCATAATAGTTGACGCGTGCCATGAAATGGGCCGGTGTCGCCGTTGGCTCGAAAGTGTAGTTTCCGTCACGCGCCCAGTTCCGCAAAGCTTCAAAGCAGAATTGCTTGTCGTGATAGGCAAGCCCGACATAGGCCGAAATACCCAGAGAGTCGCTGTTCAACAGACTCTGATACTGCTGCTGCAACTGTCCAAGCTGGTTTTGCAAGGCGCGGATTTCCTCGCCACGCCGGAATGTATCCATCGTTGCCGAGACATAGTTGCGCCCGTTTTCAATAAGACTTCCGGTCACCGCCGCCCATAGCGCACCGCCGATGCCCGTCACCCCGACCCCCAGCAGAACCAGCAGCCGCGATCTGCGCCGACGCGCGCCGGACGAGCGAGCGGGGGGCGTTTTGGCTTCTGGTTCGTCGGCGGGGCCAGCAGCATGCTCCGCTTCGACAGGCGTGCCTGTGGTTTGCGGCGGCGCGTCTTGCGCTGGATCAATCTGGGGTACAGGCGGTTCCGAATCAACAGTCATCGCGATGATCCCTCTCGGCATCCGCACAATACTGCCCTAAATCCCGCAGACAAATCATCGCTTTTGACCGGGCCAAGGATTCCGCGCCCGGTCAACCAAGGCCGGATCGTCTAGCGGAAAAGCACCATCGCCCCGGCAGACCATGCAACGCGCGTCGGGGCGCCGATATCCAGCACCGGACGACCGGGCGTGTTGCGCATCGACAGGCGCAGCGGCGTATCGCTGCCCGCCAGCTTGACGTCGTAATAGGTCATGTCGCCGTAATAGACGACTTCCGACACCGTGGCATTGCTTTCCTGGTCGCTGGCGGTCTGGCCATCGAACAGCAGCGTCAGCGTTTCGGGCCGGAAGCCGACCGACGGGCCATCGCCCGGATTGGCACGCGACACCTGCGTGGCGTCGATCGCGATCCGGCCGAACCCTTCGGCATCGACCGTGATCTTGCCGGCATCTTCCGCCACGATAGTGGCGGGCAGAAAATTCATCGTGCCGATGAATTCCGCCACCTTGCGGTTGGCGGGCTTGCGGTACAGCGTTTCCGGGTCGGCCAGTTGCGCAATTTCGCCCTCGAACATCACGGCGATGCGGTCAGACATGACCAGCGCCTCTTCCTGGTCATGGGTGACAAGGACAAAGGTGATGCCGACCTCGCGTTGCAGCTTGATCAGCTCCATCTGCATCTGCTCGCGGATCTTCTTGTCCAGTGCCGAAAGCGGTTCGTCCAGCAGCAGAACCTTCGGCTTCAAAATCAGCGCCCGCGCCAGCGCCACACGCTGCCGCTGACCACCCGAAAGCGCATGGGCGGCCCGCTTGCCATAGCCCTTCAGGCCCACCATCCCCAAAGCCTCGTCCACCGCCTTCTGCTTTTCCTCGGCCGACCGCGGGTCTTTGCGCAGGCCGAAACCCACGTTCTGTTCGACCGTCAGATGCGGGAAAATGGCATAGGACTGAAACACCATGTTGGTGGGCCGCAAGTTCGCCGGCACCTCTGCCATCGACTTGCCGTCGATCAGCACCGCGCCAGAGGAAATGCCCTCGAACCCGGCGATGGTGCGCAAAAGCGTGGTCTTGCCACAGCCCGACGGCCCCAGCAGCGAGAAGAACTCTCCCGCCTTGATCGTTGCGGTGATTCCCCGCAAGGCGTGGTAATCGCCATAGTATTTCTGAACGTCCTTGAATTCGATCATGGTCGGTTTTTCATCGGAAAAGGTCACAGGAAGCCTCCGGTATCCTTGGCGCCGGTTTTCGCGATACCGCGACGGCGGAAATATTCGGCAATGGTCAGAAGGGCGATCGACAGGGCGACCAGGATGGTTCCCAGCGCCAGCATGGCCGGAACCTTCGCCGGAAAGCGGAACTGGCCGAAGATATAGACCGACAGCACCGTCTGGTTGCCCCCCAGAAAGCTGGCAATGACATATTCGTCGATCGAGATGGTGAAACAGATCAGCAGCGATGATACGATGCCCGGCATCACCAGTGGCAGGATCACCAGCCGGAAGGTCGAAAGCGGCGTCTCACCCAGATCATAGGCGGCCTCTTCCAGCGAGTTATCAAGGCTTTGAAACGCCGAGGTCAGAATGGCCACCGAAAACGGCGTGCAGATCAGCACATGCCCCAGAATGACCGTCAGCAGCGACAGGTTTATCCCTATGGCCAGCAGAACCACCAGCAGCGACATCGCCACAATGATGTCGGGCAGGATCATGGGCAACATAATCAGCCCCATCACCCCGCCCTTTCCCGGAAACCGGAAGCGGGTCGACGCACGGGCCGCAAGAACGCCAAGGCAGGTTGCAAGGATCGAGGACGAGACCGCAATGATCAGCGTTGCCTTGGCCGCGCGGAACAGCAGATCGTCAGTCAACATCTCGGCAAACCAGCGGGTGCTGAAACTTTCCAATGGAAAGGCGATGACCTTCGACGAGTTGAAGGCAAAGACCGGCAGCAGCACGATGGGCGCGTAAAGAAAGATCAGATATATGACCGTATAGACGCGAAGGACCGGAAACTTCATTTCTGCGCCCCCAGGAAACGGCGGTTAAGGAACAGGAATACCAGGCAGATGACGCATACGATCAGCATGGCAGATACGGCAATGGCCGACCCCAGCGCCATGCGATGCTGTTTCAGCATCTCGACCTGAATCTGGTTGGCGATCATGTTGACCTTGCCACCGCCGATCAGCGTGGGGGTCACATAGTCGCCGACGGTCGGGATGAAGACGATCATCACCGCCGCAATCACGCCCGCCATCGACAAGGGCAGCGTTACGCGCAGGAAGGTGAGAAAGCGGTTCTCTCCAAGATCAAGGCCCGCCTCCAGCAGGCTGCGGTCGATCTTTTCCAGACTGACAAAGATTGGCAGAATGGCAAATGGCGCATAGGCATGGGCCAGCGTGATGATGATGGCACCGACGTTGTAGTTGATGGCCTGCAATGGCTCTGACGTCAGGCCGATGCCCATCAGCACCTGGTTGATCACCCCGTTATAGCCCAGGATGATGCCCTTCCAGATGAAGACTCGGATGACATAGCTGGTCCAGAACGGAATGGTGATCAGGAATAGCCACAGCGATTTTTTCGAGGCCGGCACGTTGAAGCTGACGAAATAGGCGACCGGATAGGCAAGGATCACTGTCACCGCCGTCACGGCGAAAGACACCAAGAGCGACCGCAGCATGACCGCGCGATAGATCGGCTCGGTCCAGACCTTGGCGTAATTGTCAAAATTCAACTGCCAGACCACACCGACCGAAGGCCCGTCTGTCATGACCGAATAAATCAGCACCGTCGCCAGCGGTGCCGCCAGCAACAGGATCGCATAAAGCGCCGTTGGCGAAATCAGTGCAACGCCACTTGCCGCCTCCGATCGCCGAACGCGGTCAAAAAGTGAGTACGCCGCCATCATGCCCCCCGTCTGGCATTGGTGAAGTTTTGATCAAATTTGTCAGCACTTCCCCAACCACGCAAGTAAAATTGCGTGAGGGCGGTACGAAAGGCAAGCAAATGCCTGAATAACTGGCAGTATTACCCGGCGATGCGTTCGATCGCGATGGCGCGCTTCTTCAGCTCGTCATACAGCGTCGGCACCACCCGCGTCGCGCCCACGGCTACGCGCAGCGCGTCGGAAAGGCGCAGCTCATTCGGGTTGGCCCCGGAAACGCGCCAGATCATGCGGTGGGTCACGCCGTCGTCATAAATGATTTCTGTCGCGCCGCTGCGGGCCTTGCGCCACGCAAGAAAGTCCGCGCCGCCATGGGGCGCGTGAAAGGTTGTCAGATGTCCCATTTTTTCGGGCCTTTTGTTCTGCTCTACGGCAATCCTGCACGGATTGTGCGAAGGCGGCAATTCCGGAAAACCTGACCATTGTCACGATCTTGTGCGCCGCGCCGGTATCGCCTGTTTTTGCGGCACTCTTGCAACAGGCGGACCAGATGCCTCATGGGAGCGGGACATTATCGCCACAATCCGGCAGGTCAGACCGCCATGTCCATCGGCGGGCGTGGCAAGAGATGTGCCAGGCTGGCCAGCCCCGCCTCGTATTGCTGCCGGGGAATGTTTCCCGCAACCGCCAGCCGCACCGCATTGGGCGCACGACCATGAACCAGCGCATACTGATCGGCGGACCGAACCAGCACCCCTTCATCCTCGGCCATGCGGGTAAAGGTCGAGGCGCGCCAACCCATCGGCAGGCGCAGCCAGGCAAAGGGCATCCCGGCCTGCCAGGCCAGATCGAACGCGCCCAGCCGGTTGACCATCATATTCAGCCGGTCGCCCATCTCGCGCTGGACCGCCTCGCGGATCATGTCGGCCTGCCCTGACAGCAACAAATCCTGACACAGGCTGCACACCGCCTTTGACAGCGCAAAGAACCCGTGTTGCGCCGTCAGCCGCCCCGCCTCACCCATCCCGGTCGGACAGACGACAAAGCCGAACCGAAGGGCCGCCGAGACCGATTTGGAGAAGCTGCCGATATACCATACCCGCTCCGAGGCAAGCGCCCGCAGCGCCGGGACATCGTTGGCAAAGGGCGCATAGCATTCATCCTCGATCACTTGCAGGTCGAAATTCCTTGCGATTGCAATGATCTGCATACGCCGTTCCAGACTCATCCGCGCTGTTGTCGGGTTCTGGGTGTCGGGGGTCAGGCACAGAACCTGCGGCCCATAGCGGCGGCAGGCCGCCTCCAGCGCATCGGGCCGCATGCCTTCGTCATCCATTTCAACACCGACCACCTCGGCACGCGCTAGGCGCGCGGCATAACGAAAGCCGGGGTAAGACAGGTCTTCGGTCAGCACCACCGGCCTGTCGCCGCGCAGGCAGATCGACAGCACCAGATTGATCGCATTCTGGCCGCCATGGGTCAGCGTGACATCCTCGGCGCTCACCGATCCAATGATGCGCGCCTCCAGCCAGCGGCACACCGCCTCGCGCAATTGTCTGCCGTCCCGCTGGCTGGGATAGTCCAGCCAGTCCGGCCCGATCTGGTCTGCAATGCGGTGCAGGGCCTGCGAAAACGCCGCCGACTGTCCGACATCGGGCAGTTGCGGCGACCGCAGGTCAACCCGGCCCTGCGCCACGCCGGGATCACGCTCCAGAAACAGCGGCTGGGTCGGACCAAGCCGCGGCGCGCGGGCGGCGACAAAGGTGCCGCGACCGACCGTCGCCTCCAGCAGCCCTTCTTGCGTGACGATCTGATAGGCGCGGCTGACCGTGCCCGGCGTCACATCCAGCCGCCAGGCCAGATCGCGCACTGTCGGCAACCGGCACCCTTCGGGCAAGGTGCCCGCGCGGATCGCCTCGCGCAGGGCCCGCGACAGTGCCAGATATTTCGGACCAACGTCATTGGCCAGAACAGGCGTCCAAGTTGTATCCATGACAATGTTCCTCTGGCGCGAACAACTGCGCGATTGTATGCTTTCCATACAGGACATTGCTTCTTGTATCAATACAATTAGGTGCCCCCATGCAACCGAGCCTTCTGATCGCCGAACGTCCCCTGCCGCCCCTGTCGCGGATCGCCTTTGCCGTTGCGATGGCTGTTCTTGCCTGGGAAAACCGCCGCCGCACCCGTCTTGCCCTGAAATGGCTTGATCCGCATCTGCTGCGCGATATCGGCCTTGATCCCTTCGCTGCCGAGGAAGAGGCCACCAAGCCCTTCTGGCGGGCCTGAGCCGACCATCCGAGTTTTGCCATCCCCAACTTCGGCCGGGTAAACCCGGCCGCTTTTTATTTCTCCGCGCCCCGGGGCATTCGTGCCATGCGGGCGGACAGATCATGCCGCCCCTGCCCCTCGAATCGATCCCTGACGGCTGCAAAATCGGCATCGGCCCGATTCTGGCTCAGCTTGGTCTTGGCCAGCACCCGATCCACCGCCACCTCGAACCCCACAATGGCGGCCAGCATCCCGTCCATGAAGTCGCGCGGCGCATCGGCCATCTTCCAGCCCGCCGGCCCTTCCATCTTGCGGGTCAACAGGCCAACGGCGCGGCGCTTGAACTTGTCACTGTCGTCCCAGCGGATACGGCCTGCGACATGCACCACCTGATAGTTCCAGGTCGGCACCGCCTTGTGCGTTTCGGCCTTGGAGGGATACCAGTCGGGCGAGACATAGCCATCCTGCCCGCGGAATATCAGCAGCACCTCGGTGCCATCCGTGACCAGCTCATGCAGCCGGTTGGCGCGGGCAACATGGCCGATCATCCGGCCATCGCCCTCGGGCAATAACGGCAGATGGTTGGCCACCAGCCCCTCCGCCGTCTGCACCACCAGACTGGCCAGTGGACAGGCTTCGATCAGGCCAGCAATCTCGGATGGATCGGTTTCGGCGAAATGCGGGGGAATATACATGGCGGCCTCCTTGGCGGCAGTCTGCCGCCCGGCCCGGCAAAAGAAAAGGCGCCCCAAGGGGCGCCTTTCCGAAACCAAATCCGAAACGCTTAACGCTTCGAGAACTGGAAGCTGCGGCGGGCCTTGGCCTTACCGTATTTCTTCCGTTCCACGACGCGGCTGTCGCGGGTCAGGAAGCCAGCCGCCTTCAGCGCACCGCGCAGGGCCGGTTCATAAAGCTGCAAAGCCTTCGAGATGCCGTGCTTCACCGCACCGGCCTGGCCCGACAGACCACCACCGGCAACGGTGGCGTAAACGTCGAACTGGCCTTCCACATTGGCGATGGTGAAGGGCTGCTTCAGGATCATTTGCAGAACCGGACGCGCGAAATAGGCGTTGATGTCCTTGCCGTTGACCAGAACCTTGCCCGAACCGGGCTTGACCCAGACACGCGCAACCGCGTTCTTGCGCTTGCCGGTGGCATAAGAACGGCCCAGCTTGTCACGCACCGCAACGCGGACGGGGGCAGCTTCGGCAGCGGGGGCCACAGCGCCCACGGCCGATTTCAGATCGTCGAGAGATTTGATGTCGGACATGGTTTACGCGCTCCGGGTGTTCTTCGGGTTCAGCGGCTTCACGTCCAGGACGGTCGGCTGCTGAGCTTCATGCGGATGGGCCGCACCGGGATAGACGCGCAGGTTCGACATCTGCTGACGGCCAAGGCGGTTACGGGTGATCATCCGCTCGACGGCCTTTTCCACCACGCGCTCGGGGTGGTTGCCTTCCAGCACCTGACGGGCGGTGCGGAACTTGATGCCGCCGGGATGGCCGGTGTGCCAGTAGTAACGCTTGTCGTCGCGCTTCTTGCCGGTCATCTGCACCTTGTCGGCGTTGATGACGAT
>DDEX01000094.1:6220-61261 GCA_002336845.1 Rhodobacteraceae bacterium UBA1943 | reverse complement strand
TCGGCGTCGATCAGGATCCACTTCTTCTCGATGTCCGCCGGGGTAGCGGTAAAGGTTTTCATCGGTTCATTTCCATGAAGAGCGGCGGGGGTTGCCCCCCGGAATCTCGGATGGGGGCTTATCGCCGAAGCGGCGCGATGCGTCAAGCACGGGGCAAAACTAAATACCAAGCAAAAACAATATCTTGAAAATAACGGTATCAATATACCCCACCTGCGACCACAACTTCCCCTTCTGAAAATATCCTCGGGGGTCCGGGGGCAGACAGCCCCCGGCCTTGGCTTACCGCAGGCGTGGCGGCCTCGACGGGTCGCTGCCCGGCGGCGGCGGCGCCATGGGTTCGGGCGGCGCCTCGGGCACGGGCACCTCGAACACCAGCCCCGCGCGCAGCAGCGCGGCCACGGCCGGCGCGTCGGAGGCCAGAAAGGTCACATCCAGCTCTGCCGCATCCACGCCCGAGAACGACAGCGCCTCGGCCATGGCGCGGGCCAAGGGTTCCTCGGCTTCAGGAATGGCATCAAGGATCGCCAGCACATGCCCGCGGCGCCCGCCCTGATAGCGCACCCCCGCCAGCACCGCCGCCCGCGCCAGCCCGGCGGCGCCGGAAAGGGTAAAGCGCAAGGCATCGTCCAGCGCGGGCGGCAGGCCCTGCGGCGGCAAGAAGGCCTCGATCTGCGCTTCCACCTCTTGCGGCGCGGTGCCCAGTCGCTCTGTCAGAAAACTCAGCGCCTCGGGCGGCAACATCACCTCACTGGCGGCGCCGGTGCCAAGGTTCAGCCCCAGGCTCACCCCCTGCCCTCCCAGATGCTGCGCGATGATCCGCCCCGGCAGCGCGGCATAGGGCAAGGGCGCATCGCCCAGAGACGAAAGCCGCTCCTCAGCATCAAAGACCAGCACAACGGGGCCGTCGGCCAGATCGAAGACACGGGGGTGAATGCGTTCCCCCTCGGCCTCGCGCTCCAAGAGCAGGAACAGCGTGGCATCGGCCAGCAGGCGATAGAAGGCCAGGGCTGCGGCCTCTTCCCCGGTAAGCATGGCGGCATGGGCGGCATCAAGCGGGGTCTGCATTGGCCATTACCTTTCGGATTGCATCGCGAAGCGCGGGAACAAGGTCATCGGCGAACCATGGGTTACGCTTTATCCATGCGGTATTGCGCCAGGACGGATGCGGCAAGGGAAAGATGCCACGCGGCGCAAAGCTGCGCCAGTTGGCCACGGCAGAGGTGACGTCGCGCGCGCCCAGATGCCAGCGGATCGCATAGCCCCCGACCAGCAGGGTCAGGCGCAGGTCCGGCAGCGCAGCCATGACCTCGGCCCGCCATGTCCGCGCGCAAATGGCGGGTGGCGGCAGATCGGCCCCCTTGGCATCATAGCCCGGAAAGCAGAAGGCCATGGGCACGATGGCTACGCGCGTCCGGTCATAGAACTCGGCTTCGTCCAACCCGGTCCAGTCGCGCAGCCGGTCGCCCGAAGGGTCGGTGAAGGGCTGTCCCGACTCGTGCACCCGCGCGCCCGGCGCCTGCCCGGCGATCAGCAGTCGCGCGCCGGGCTGAAACCACACCACCGGGCGCGGCTGATGCGCGGTGTGGGTGGCCGCAAAGTGCGTGGCGCACAGGCGGCAGGACCGGATTTCGCTGGCAAGATCCATGGCACCAGTTTCCTCCGCGCCGGAGACTGACGCAAGAGGTGGCGGAGCGAACATGGAGGTCGCCACCGCGCGGCTTGTCCAGTCATCTAGCCAAGTGTCAAGTGCCCGGCAGTTGCGGACTTCGGACGAGCCAACTGCAAGCGCGCCGTCGCGGATTCCCGACGCGACCGGATGAGACTAAGATACGCCCTTTGATGACCGAAACAAGATGAGCAGGGTCTGTTCCATGTGAACGCTCTCATCCGCCCCAACCAAGCCCCGCGGCGGGCGCTTCGGCAACACCCCGCGCCCCGGCGCAGCCTGCCCCTTGCGCGCGGGTGACGGCCTGTTATGCGATGGAAAACCGGAGCCCGCCCATGTATCGCGTGTCGCCCTTTGTCCGCCATTTCGGCCTTGCGCTTTTGTCGGGTGTGGGGGTTGCGACGCTATGGGTCAACCTGGACCACGGCGGCTATTACGACGCCATCGAATACCGGCTGGCTGACCTGCCCCTGCCGGACTGGATTGCGCCGGGCGGGATCAGCTTGACGCCGCTTTCCGTGGTATCGGACGGGCTGATGGCGCTGTTCACCGCCTTTGTCGCCAAAGAGCTGTGGGAGGCGCTGCGGCTGGAGCGTGGTGCCCTTTCGGGGCGCGCGGCGCGTCTGCCGGTTGCGGCGGTCGCGGGGGGCGCAATCGGCGCAATCCTGCTTTGGCTGTTGACCGGAGCCCTGTTCGAAACCGCGGTTGAGGCCAGCTTTGGCACCGGATGGCAGGTTCCGGTCGGGTCGGATGTCGTGATCTGCTATCTGGTTGGGCGTCGCGTCTTCGGGCAGGGCCACCCTGCCCTGCATCTGCTGCTGCTGACGGCCATCGGTTTCGACATATTGGGGCTGGTGGTGCTGGGGCTGACCGATCCAACCGGGTCTCTTTGGCGGCTGGTCTGGCTGGCGGTGCCGATGCTGGCCGGTTTCGGTGTCTGGCTGTCCTATGGCCGCCAGGCCGTTCCGGGGGCAAGTGAGCGCGACCGGCGGCGCGCCATGCAGCTTTGGCCCTATGTGCTGGCAGGGTTGGCCAGTTGGCTGGGCGTTGCCGCCTCTGGCCTGCCGCCTGCATTGGGCCTGTTGCCGGTCATCCCGGCCATTCCCCATGCCGACCGCGCCTTTGGCCTGTTCGCCGAGGCCGAAGAGTTCCTGCACGACCCGCTGAACCGGCTGGCGCATCTGCTGGTGCGGCCCTTGGCGGTGGTGCTGTTCCTGTTCGGTCTGGTGCGCGGCGGCATCGACTTGCAGGCCCTGGCGCCGACCACCCTGACGGTTCTGGCGGCCTACTGGATCGGCAAACCGCTTGGCATTATGGCGGGGTTCGTGGTGGCGCTGGCGGCCCTGCGCGCGGCCATGCCGCAAGGCATCACGGGGCGCGACCTGCTGTTGACCGCGCTGACCTTGGGCATGGGGTTTACCGTTCCGGCGGTGGCGCTGGATACCGCCCTGCCCGGCGGCGGCATGACCGAGGCCGCCCGCCTTGGGCTGGCGTTGTCGCTGTTGGCGGGGCCGTTTGTCCTGCTGCTGGCCCGGCTGTTTCGCAGGTAACAATCCGGTAATCTAACGGGGATTGTGTACGATAAGGCAAAGGCGACATATTGCTGCCCGAAATAATACCTAGATGGCGATCCAGAATACAGGCGCAAACCGGGCGTTAACAACACTGCGATAACCGGGACACAGCCCGGTATCAGAGGCAAGGAATGATCGCGTTCGAGAATGTCAGCAAGTCCTTCTGGACCGGCCGGGATCGCAAGGTGATTCTGGATCAGGCCAATTTCAAGGTCGAGCTGGGCAATTCCCTTGGCATCCTGGCCCGCAACGGTACCGGCAAGACCACGCTGATCAACATGATGGCCGGGCTGGAAAAGCCGGATGAAGGCAGGATCACCCGCACCTCGCGTATCTCGTTTCCGCTTGGTTTCATGGGGGGCATCACCTCGAAACACACGGCGACCGAGAATGCCCGCTATATCGCGCGCCTTTACGGGCTGGACCCCGACTATGTTGAAAGCTTCTGCCGCTGGTTGACCGGGATCGACCACTATTTCGACCAGCCGGTTGGCATCTATTCCTCTGGCATGAGGTCGCGGTTTTCGTTCTCGCTGATGCTGGCGCTGGAATTTGACATCTATCTGATCGATGAAGGCATGCCGGCCAGCATGGATGTCGAATTCAACCGCAAGGCCGGCATGGTGCTGCGTCAGCGGCTGAAGAATGCCACCGTCATCATCGTCTCGCACCAGCCGCGCACGCTGGAAAAGTTTTGCCGATCGGCCGCAGTGATGCGAAACGGCAGGCTGTATATGTTCGACTCTCTGGAAGAGGCAAAGCGGCTATATGACTATGAAACTCACAGTTAGGCGCTTTCGCACCCGCAAGCCCGACGGCGAGGTGGCAGCGCCCCCGTCGCCAGCCCCCGATGCAAAACCCGCAGCCCGCACCCAGCAGGTCGTGCCCGACAATCCGTTCATGCCTTCGGAAGAGGATGACGGTTTTGGCAGCGCCAGCTTTCCCACGGCCCGTGGGGAAACGCGGGTTGCCGCCCCCGGCACGCCGGATGCAGCCCCGGCCGAGATCGATGCCATCCGGCGCGAGGGGCTGACGGGGCGCCAGTTGCGGATCGCCCGGCGTCTTGCGCAAAAGCATGGGCTGCCCGCCACCTCAGATTTCGATGCGGTGCGGCTGTTGCGCAGCCGGGGGATCGACCCGTTCCAGGCCAATGCCGCGCTGGAGGTCGTCAGCGGCGGCCTGCCGCCCGAGCCGCCAATTGGATCGCGCGCCCTGGCCCTGACACCCGGCGACGCGCCGCGCCTGCCCCAGACCGTGCCTCCGCCCGGGCTGCCCAGCCCGGAGGTGCAGGCCGAACAGGCCCATATCGCCGAAGTGATGAAGATCCAGCGCGACATCGCGCGCCGCCGCCGCCGCAAATCGGCGCTGCTGCTGGCGCGGCTGTCGGTCTTTGTCTTTCTGCCGACCCTGCTGGCGGCGATCTATTACTATATCCTCGCCACGCCGATCTATGCGACAACGACCCAATTCGTGATCCAGCAGGCCGAACCGGCAGCTGCCGCGGGGATGAGCAGCCTGCTTCGCGGCACGCAATTCGCCACCTCGCAGGATTCCATCGCCGTGCAGGGCTATCTGCAAAGCCAGGGCGCGATGCAGCGGCTGGAGGCCGACAAGGGCTTTCGCGATCACTTCTCGGCCCCTGGCATCGACGCCCTGGTGCGGTTGCCACCCGGTGCGTCAGAGGCCGAGGTGTTCAGGCTGTATCAGAAGATGGTCAAGGTTTCCTACGATCCGTCCGAAGGCCTGATCAAGATGGAGGTCCGTGCTGCCGATCCCGATAAATCGGTGGAGTTTTCCAAGGCCCTGATCAGCTATGCCGAAGATCAGGTGGACAAGCTGACCCAGCGCCTGCGCGCCGACCAGATGCAAGGCGCCTTGGAAGCCTATCAGGACGCCGAGAAAAAGCTGCAAGAGGCCAACCAGAAGGTTGTGGACCTGCAAGAGCAGTTCAAGGTTCTGAACTCTGAGGTCGAGGCTTCGCTGGTTACCAGCCAGATCGCCACGCTGGAAGGCCAGATGACGCAGGATCGCCTGTCACTGGCGCAGATGGAATCCAACCCCAGCCCGAACCAGGCCCGGATGGAACCGCTGAAGCGCCGTATTGCCACCATCGAATCGCAGATCGCTGAACTGCGCGCCAAACTTACCGAAGACAGCGCGACAGGCCTGTCCATCGCCAAGGTGCAAAGCCAGCTTCTGGTCGCCTCGGCCGACGTGCAGACCCGGCAGTTGATGATGGCCGCCGCTTTGCAGGCGATGGAGACGGCCCGGCTGGAAGCCAACCGCCAGACGCGCTATCTGTCGATCGCGGTCAATCCGGTGCGCCCCGATGCGGCAGCCTATCCGCGCGCGTTTGAAAACACGCTCGTGGCGTTGCTGATCTTCACGGGGATTTACCTGATGATCTCGATGACAATTGCAATCCTGCGAGAGCAGGTCACGGCGTGAGGCAGGCATGAAAACGGTTGAAATCGGCAATCTTCGGGTCGGCAATGACCTGCCACTTCTGGTGATTGCGGGTCCGTGCCAGTTGGAAACGCTGGACCACGCCCAGATGATTGCGGGCACGCTGGCCGAGGCCTGCGCCAAGGCCGGTGCGCAATATGTGTTCAAGGCCAGCTATGACAAGGCCAACCGCACCAGCCTGAAGGGCAAGCGCGGCCTGGGCATGGAGACGGGTCTGAAAATCCTGTCGGCGATCAAGGCCATGGGGATGCCGGTGCTGACCGACTTCCATGAACCCGAGCAGGCCGCCGAAGTGGCCTCTGTCGTGGATGTGCTGCAAATCCCGGCGCTCTTGTGCCGGCAGACCGACCTGCTGCTGGCGGCGGGGCGCACCGGGGCGGCGGTCAACGTCAAGAAGGGGCAGTTCCTTGACCCCCATGGCATGGCCAATGTCGCCGAAAAGATCGCCTCGACCGGCAATGAGCGGATCCTGCTGACCGAGCGGGGCACGACCTTTGGCTATAACGGGCTGGTGGCCGATATGCGCAGCCTGCCGATCATGGGGCGCACCGGCTATCCGGTGATCATGGATGCCACCCATGCTGTCGCCTTCCCCGGCGGTCTGGGCGACAGTTCGGGTGGCCAACGCGAATTCGCGCCGCCGCTCGCGCGGGCCGCCGTATCGCTGGGCATCGCCGGGGTTTTCCTTGAAACGCACCAAGACCCCGACAATGCCCCTTCTGACGGGCCAAACATGATCTATCTGCGCGACATGCCCGCACTGATCGACAGCCTGATGGCCTTTGACCGGCTGGCCAAGGCCAACCCGATCCGCGTTTGACCCGCATTGCAGTGGGGGTTTCACACCCCCCGAGACCATTGGTTCTTGAACCAATGGCGAATCAATGGTCTCACCCCCGTGGGATATTCATGAACAGATGAAAGGGGCTGCGCTTTCGGTTGACGCCGCACGCGCGGCCCCTTACCTCCGCCCTCATGGCACGCGCACCCCTTCTCCAGCTTTCCGACATCTCGCTGACTTTCGGCGGCAATCCGGTTTTCGACGGGCTTTCCCTTGTGGTGCAGCCCGGCGACCGCGTGGCGCTGGTGGGCAGGAACGGTTCGGGCAAATCGACGTTGATGAAGGTGATGGCCGGTCTGGTCGAGGCTGACCGTGGCACCCGCGTGGTGCCGCCCGGCGTGACGGTGGGCTATATGGAGCAAGATCCCGACCTGTCGGGCTTTGCCACCTTGGGCGACTACGCGGCCAGCGGGTTGCCCGACGACATGGGCTGGCGGGTGGCCGCCGTAGCCGAGGGGTTGAAGTTCAACCCCGAGACGCCTGTCACCAGCGCCAGCGGTGGCGAGCGCCGCCGCGCCGCCCTTGCCAAGCTGATGGCCGAGGCGCCCGAGCTGATGCTGCTGGACGAGCCGACCAACCATCTGGATATCGAAGCCATCGAGTGGTTGGAGCGCGAGTTGTCGCAGACCCGCGCCGCCTTTGTGCTGATTTCGCACGACCGCGCCTTCCTGCGGGCGCTGACCAAGGCCACCCTGTGGATCGACCGGGGCGAGGTGCGGCGGCGCGAACAGGGCTTTGACGGGTTCGAGGAATGGCGCGAGGGTGTCTGGGCCGAGGAGGACGAGGCACGCCACAAGCTGGACCGCAAGATCAAGGCCGAGGCGAAATGGGCGGTCGAGGGTATTTCGGCCCGCCGCAAGCGCAACATGGGCCGCGTGCGCGCGTTGCAGGCGCTGCGTGCCGACCGCGCCGCACAGATCCGCCGTCAGGGCACCGCCGCGCTGGTGCTGGAAGCCGCACCGGCAAGTGGCGCCCGTGTGGTGGAGGCCAAAGGAATTTCAAAGGCCTTTGGCGACAAGGTTCTGCTGAAAAACCTGGACTTGCGCGTCACGCGCGGCGACCGGGTGGCCTTTGTCGGCCCGAATGGGGTGGGCAAGACCACGCTGCTGAAAATCTTGCTGGGCGAGATTGCGCCCGATATGGGCACCGTGCAGCTTGGCACCAACATTGAAACCGCCGTGTTCGACCAGACCCGTGCACAGCTCGACCCCGAGGCGAGCCTTTGGGAAAACCTGACAGGCGATCCGCTGATGAGCGTTTCGGGTGCGTCGGATCAGGTTCTGGTGCGTGGCAGCCCGAAGCATGTGGTTGCCTACCTCAAGGATTTCCTGTTCGATGACGCGCAGGCCCGCGCCCCGGTGAAAAGCCTGTCGGGGGGCGAGAAGGCACGGTTGCTCTTGGCCAAGCTGATGGCGAAGCCGGCGAACCTTTTGATCCTTGACGAACCGACCAACGATCTGGACGTGGAAACGCTGGACCTGTTGCAGGATATTCTGGGAGAGTTCGACGGCACCGTTCTGCTGGTCAGCCACGACCGCGATTTCATCGACCGCATCGCCACCCAGACCGTCGCGCTGGAACGGGGCGGCAAGGCCACCGTCTATCCGGGCGGCTGGTCGGATTATGCGGCGCAGCGGCCAGAGATCGTTCAGGAAACCCTTGCAAGATCAGCCGCTTCCGCGCCGCAGCAAAAGCAGGACATGAAGAAGGCCGAAGGCCTGACCTTCACCGAGAAAAAGCGGCTGGAGGCCCTGCCCGCCATCATGGAACGGCTTGAGGCCGAGATTTCCAAGCTGAACGAATTCCTCGAACAGCCCGGCCTTTACGAAAAGGAACCGGTCAAGTTCCGCAAGGCCAGTGAGGGTCTGGCCGAGCGTCAGACCGCCCTTGCCGCCGCCGAAGAGGAATGGCTGGCGCTGGCCGAGCGCGAGTAAACGGCAGGTTCCGGCCGGTTTTTACCGCCCCGGCGGCAGGCTTTTGCCAAGGGGGATCACAATCGATCACCCCCAGATCACCAGCCCGCGAGGTCCCCTTTCATCGCGGGGTTGCAGGGCGCACCTTCTGCTCATGCCGCGCCGCAGCGATGCCTGCGCAAGATCTGCGGCACGAAGGAGAAGAAGATGAAACACATCGCAGCAGCCCTGATCGCCACGACCCTTGCCGCTCCGGCCTTTGCCGGGGGGCTTTCGCAGCCTGTGACCGAACCCGCCGTGGCGCCTCCGGTTGCCACGGTTGCCCCCGTGCGCGCCGACGGCGACTGGGGCGGTTTTTATGCCGGTGGCCAGTTCGGCTTTGCCGGTGTCGCCGCCAACGGCAACAACGGCGATGGCGCGCTGGCGGGTCTTCAGGCCGGATACCGCTGGGATCTTGGCCGCACCGTTCTGGGTATTGAAGGCGACTGGTCCAAGGCCAATGCCGATCTGACCACGCCCGGCGACAAGCTGGACGACATCGCGCGACTGAAACTGAGCGCCGGTTATGACCTTGGCCGGACGCTGGTTTACGCAACCGCCGGTGCCGCGCAGGCCAGCGCCACGATTGGCGGTGCGGACCTGTCCGATTCCGGCTGGTTCGCGGGCATCGGTGCCGATTACGCGCTGAACGACCGTTGGACCATCGGTGGCGAGGTCCTGTCGAACCGCTTCGACAATTTCGACAATTCGGGCGTCAATCTGGAAACCACCACCGCCACCATCCGGGCCGGTTTCCGGTTCTGACCGGCGTAAGTGTCAGCGGCGCGCAAGCCCGTCTTGCGCGCCGTTTTCCAAAGCCGCCTGCACCTTTTTCGGCAACCCGGCCCGGATCAGCGCATAAGAAATCCCTAACCGCTCGATCAGTTCGGCATCCGGCACCATTCCCCAGGGAATCCGCACCCAGCTCGCATGGAAATAGGGCGCGCGCAGGGCATGGCCCACCTCGATCAGCAGGCGCGCCGTTTCCACATCGGCGCATTTGACCGCGACGCCATGATCCTCCATCGCGCCGACGCAGGCGAACATCTTGCCGCCCACCTTCCACGCATCATGCCCGCCGCCCCAGGGGTCGGAAACGGTGGCCCCGGCGAACCCGGCGCAGGTGGCGTTGACAAGGGCGCGGCTCATGTCCCCAGCATCGCAAATTCGCTTGGCGAGGCAAGGAAATTGCGCTACTCCGCCTGCATGACGATGAATGGCATCATTCGCATTTGCTGCATTACCGGCTGACCTTGGGTCAAGCGGGGCGCGTTCGTCATCCTTCCTGAAAAGGTGTGATCGGCCAGCCCCGGCGGCGGGGACATCTACCTTTGCGGGGACGGAACATGACGATCAGGCTGCACAATTCCAAGACGCGGAAGAAAGAGGAATTTACCCCCCTCGATCCCAAGAACGTGCGCATGTATGTCTGCGGCCCCACCGTTTACGACCGCGCCCATATCGGCAACGCCCGCCCGGTGGTGGTGTTCGACACCCTCTTCCGCCTGCTGCGCCATGTCTATGGTGCCGATCATGTCACCTATGTGCGCAATTTCACCGACGTGGATGACAAGATCAACGCCAAGGCGGCAGAGACGGGCCGCCCGATCCGCGACATCACCGATGAGACGATTGCCTGGTATCATCAGGACATGGACGCTTTGGGCGCCCTGCGCCCGACGCATGAGCCGCGCGCGACCGAATATATCGGCCCGATGGTGGCGATGATCCAGACCCTGATCGACGGCGGCCATGCCTATGCCAAAGAGGGCCATGTGCTGTTCCGCGTACGGTCGTACAAGAACTATGGCGCGCTGTCGGGCCGCTCGGTCGATGACATGATCGCGGGCGCGCGGGTCGAGGTGGCGCCCTTCAAGGAAGACCCGATGGATTTCGTGCTGTGGAAGCCGTCGGATGCCGTCACGCCGGGCTGGGACTCGCCCTGGGGTTATGGCCGCCCCGGCTGGCATATTGAATGCAGCGCGATGAGCTATGAGCTGCTGGGGGCAAGTTTCGACATCCACGGCGGCGGGCTGGACCTGCAATTCCCCCATCATGAGAACGAGATCGCCCAATCCTGCTGCGCCCACCCCAAGGCAGGGTTTGCGAAAGTGTGGATGCACAATGAGATGTTGCAGGTTGAGGGGAAGAAGATGTCCAAGAGTTTGGGCAACTTTTTCACGGTGCGCGATTTGCTGGACCAGGGGTATCCGGGCTTTCTGATCAGAATGGTTTTTCTGATGACTCACTACAGCAAGCCAATGGATTGGACGGAAGCCAAGTTTAGACAGGCTCAGAACGAGCTATATAAATGGTCCTACTGGCTCACCAACTTCGCGGAAACGAAGAAGCAACCGTCAAAGGAAATTGTTGAAGCACTTGCGGATGACCTAAATACACCGGAAGCACTTACTGTGCTCCGCACTTTGTTCCGCGACGGCAAGTATGAGCAGCTTGCAGCCGATCTTAAATTCCTTGGGGTTTGGGATGGTCAGTCGCCGGATCAAATCAGTTTGCTGCACTTGCACAACGCTGAACAACGGCACGAGATTTCGGACAGGATCGACTCGCTTCTTCGTAACCTAGAAATGTATAGGAACGAGAAGAACTATGCCGATGCTGACCGTATCAAGAATGGACTGATAGAGGCTGGCGTTTCGGTGCAGATCGGCAAGTTGGGCACGTCTTACGAACTCACACCCGCCTTCGACCCAACCAAACTCGACCAGATCAAATGACCCCGGGGTTTTCAAAAATTCCGGGCAATTTTCTTCGAAGAAAATTGCAAATTCCTTCGAAGGAATTTGCCAGGGGCCAGCGATGAGCGAGCGACTTTACCTTTTCGACACCACCCTGCGCGATGGTCAGCAGACCCAGGGCGTCCAGTTCTCGGCCGGTGACAAGCGGCAGATCGCGCTGGCGCTGGATGCGCTGGGCGTTGATTATATCGAGGGCGGCTGGCCGGGCGCCAACCCGACCGACAGCGAGTTCTTCGCCGCCGCCCCGCAAACCCGCGCCACGATGACCGCCTTTGGCATGACCAAACGCGCCGGTCGCAGCGCGGAGAATGACGATGTGCTGGCCGCCGTCCTCAACGCCGGCACCCCGGCGGTCTGCCTGGTGGGCAAGACGCATGATTTTCATGTGACGACCGCCCTTGGCATCGGCCTTGAGGAGAACCTTGAAAACATCCGCGCCAGCATCGCCCATGTCGTCGCCAAGGGCCGCGAGGCGATGCTGGATGCCGAGCATTTCTTTGACGGCTACCGCGCCAATCCGGCCTATGCTCTGTCTTGCCTGACGGCGGCGCGCGATGCCGGGGCGCGCTGGATCGTGCTGTGCGACACCAACGGGGGCACCCTGCCCGCCGAGGTGGGCCGTGTGGTGGCCGAGGTGATCGCGGCGGGCATTCCGGGCGATCACTTGGGTATTCATTGCCATGACGATACCGGCAATGCGGTGGCAAACTCTCTGGCCGCCGTGCAGGCGGGCTGCCGGCAGATTCAGGGCACACTGAACGGCCTTGGCGAACGCTGCGGCAATGCCAATCTGGTGACGCTGATCCCGACCTTGCTGCTGAAGGAACCCTTTGCCAGCGGCTTGGAAACCGGGGTTTCCCGGCAGGCCTTGGCAGGATTGGTGCGCACCAGCCGGATGTTGGATGACATTCTGAACCGGGTTCCGCTGCGGTCGGCGCCTTACGTCGGGGCCAGCGCCTTTGCCCATAAGGCGGGCCTGCACGCCAGCGCCATTCTGAAAGACCCGACCACCTACGAACATATCCCGCCCGAGGCCGTCGGCAACGCCCGCCTGATCCCGATGAGCAATCAGGCCGGCCAGTCGAACCTGCGCGCCCAGCTGGCGCAGGCGGGGATCGAGGTCGATCCGAAAGACCCCCGCCTTGGCCGCATCCTTGAAATCATCAAGGAACGCGAGGATCAGGGCTATGCCTATGACGGCGCGCAGGCCAGTTTCGAGCTGCTGGCGCGGCGAGAGTTGGGCCTTTGCCCCAGCTTTTTCGAGGTAAAGCGCTATCGCGTCACGGTCGAGCGGCGAAAGAACAAGTATGACAAGATGATCAGCCTGTCCGAAGCCGTTGTGGTGGTGAAGGTGGGCGATCACAAGATGATGTCGGTTTCCGACAGCATGGATGAATTGGGCAGCGACCGTGGCCCGGTGAACGCCCTGTCCAAGGCGCTCGCCAAGGATCTTGGTCCCTATCAGGCCTGTATCGACGACATGAAGCTGGTCGATTTCAAGGTCCGCATCACCCAAGGCGGCACCGAGGCCGTCACCCGCGTGATCATCGACAGCGAGGATGGTCAGGGTCACCGCTGGTCCACCGTGGGCGTCAGCCCGAACATAGTCGATGCAAGCTTCGAGGCGCTGCTGGATGCGATCAACTGGAAGCTGGTGCGCGACATGGGTGCCCAGAACTCGGGCGCGGCATGACTTTGGACGCCTGTGCAGAATTGCTGCAACGCGGCGACCCGGACCGATTTGCCGCAGCAATGGCCGCAGCCCCGCAGCATCGCGCGCGTCTTCTGCCGCTTTACGCCTTCAATCTGGAGGTGGCGCGCGCGCCCTGGGTTTCCAAGGAACCGATGATCGCCGAAATGCGCCTGCAATGGTGGCGCGATGTGGTGGCCGAACCTGCCCCCCGCGCGCATGAGGTCGCCGCACCGTTTCATGCGGTGATCGGGCAGGCCCGCCTGCCCCTGCCGGTGATCGACCGGCTGATCGAGGCGCGTTTGCAGGATGTCTGGGCCGAACCCTTGGCCGATGACGCGGCACTGGACGCCTATCTTGATGACACTGCGGGCGGGCTGATGTGGCTCGCCTCGCTGGCCTCGGGCGGCACGGATGAGGGCGCGGCGCGAGCACTGGGCAAGGCGCAGGGCTTGGCCAACTATCTGCGCGCCGTGCCGGAGCTTGTGGCGCGGGGGCGGCACCCTCTGCCTGACGGGCGGCCCGCTGCGGTGCAGGCATGGTCGGCGCGCGGGCTGGGATGGCTGGCTTTGGCCCGCAAGGGCAAGGTTGCGCCTGCCGCAGCCCTCGCGGCCTGGCAGACTGCGGGCCTGTTGAAACTGGCCGCCCACGATCCGGCAGCGGTGGCGGATGGGCGGCTGGAGCTTTCGGAGTTTGCCAAGCGCGGCGGCCTGCTGTGGCAGGCCGTGACAGGACGCTACTGATGGGCCGCTACTGACGGAACGCGATCAGCGCGTCTCTTTCGGCCGCAGAATCAACCAGATCAGCGCCCCACCGGCCAGCACCAGAAACGGCTTCATGGCAAGGTTCACCGCCTGCCAGCCCGATTGCGGCGTGCCGCCCGAGCAGTTCATCAGCCCGCCCGACGACAGGCTGGCCAGCGTGACGCCGCCAAAGACCACAAGGTCGTTCAACCCCTGCAACCGCCCCCGCTCTGCCGGGGCCTGTGCGGCGGTCAGCATCGAAGTCGCGCCGATGAAACCAAAGTTCCAGCCAACGCCCAGCAGCATCAGGGCGGCAAAGAAATGGCTAAGATCCACACCAGAAAGGGCCACCGCCCCTGCCCCGGCCAGAATAACCAAACCGATGGCCACCACCTTTTCGGCCCCGATCCGGGCGATGATGTGGCCGGTGAAGAATGACGGCAGATACATCGCCAGCACATGCGACGACACCACATTGGCGGCATCGTCGGTGTGAAAGCCGCAGCCGACGATGGCCAGCGGTGAGGACGTCATCACCAGATTCATCAGCGCATAGGACACCGTGGCACAGATCATCGCCACCGCGATCACAGGGGTGCGGATCAGTTCAGCCCGCGACCGCCCAACCGGCGTGCCTGCGGCTGCGGCGCGCGGCTTTGGAATCTTCAGCCCGGCGAACAGGAACACCCCCACCGCATTCAACGCGATAACCGCCAGATAGCTGCCAAGGAACGGCACCACGAATGCCTCGGCCGTGGCCTTCACCAGTTGCGGGCCGAAGACGGCAGACAACAGGCCCCCCGCCATCACCCAGGAAATCGCCTTGGGCCGGAAGGCGTCCGACGCGGTATCGGTGGCGGCAAAGCGGTAAAAGCCCTGCGCGCTCATATAGACGCCGGTAAACAGCCCGCCCAATACGAACAGCCAGAAACTGCCCCACAAAAGGCCCAACGCGCCAAGGGCCGCCCCCAAGGCACCGCCCGCAGCCCCGACGACGAACCCCGCCCGCCGCCCATGCCGCGCCATGAAGGCGGAAATCGGCGTCGCGGTCAGCATCGAGCCCAGCACGGCGGCAGTAATCGGTAGCGTTGCCCAGCATTTGTTGGGCGCCAGCCCTTGCCCTGCGAGGCCCGCAATGGTGAAGATGACGGGCATCTGCGCCCCCAGCACCGCCTGGGCGGCGACAAGAACCAGAACGTTGCGGCGGGCAAGGCTGTCATTGGTATCGTGCATGATGGCCAAGGCGTAGGCTGGCGCGCGGGCCGGGGCAAGGGAGAAACCGTTGGTTGGACGCATCATCACCACTGACGCCTGCGTGGCCGAGGGCGCGGAATGGCTGGCCATGGCCGAGCCGCGCTTTGCCCATGCGTTAACTCTGACCGGCCCGCTGCCCCTGCGGCGGCGCGAGGACGGTTTTGCGGCGTTGCTTTCTGCCATCGTCAGCCAGCAGGTTTCGGTTGCTTCGGCCAATGCGATCTGGGCACGGCTGGGCGCGGCGGGCCTGACTGATCGTGCGGCAATGGCGGCAGCAACCGATGACGATCTGCGCGCGGCAGGCCTGTCGCGGCAAAAGGCGCGTTATGGCCGGGCGCTTGCGCAATCGGGTGTCGATTTCGACGCGCTGCGCCATATGCTGACCGATGAAGTTGTCGCCCAACTGACGGCGATTCCCGGCATCGGTATCTGGACGGCGGAAATCTACGCCATGTTCGCGCTTGGCCATGCCGATGTCTTCGCCCCCGGCGATCTGGCCCTGCAAGAAGGCGCGCGCCTGTTGTTCGGCCTGCCCGAACGCCCCAAGGACCGCGCATTGCGCCAGATGGCTGCGGCCTGGTCGCCTTGGCGCTCGGTTGCGGCGCGGGTGCTTTGGGCCTACTACCACGTTGAAAAGAACCGAGAGGGCATCCGATGACACGCGAGCTGCAATTCCAGCGCAAACCCGCCCGCTCGGGCAAGGCGAAAAGCTTGCTGGTGTTCCTGCATGGCTATGGCGCGGATGGCGCAGACCTTTTGGGGCTGGCAAACCCGCTGGCGCCATATCTGCCGAACACCGCCTTTGTTGCGCCCAATGCGCCAGAGCCGTGCCAGGGCAACCCCTTCGGCTATCAGTGGTTCGGGATTCCGCGCTTTGACGGCAGTTCCGAGGCCGATGCCAAGGCGGGCGTGTTGCGGTCGATGGAAGACATCAACGCCTTCCTCGATGCCCGTCTGGCCGAGGAGGGCCTGGGGACAGAGGCACTGGCGCTGTTCGGCTTTTCGCAAGGCGCGATGATGAGCCTTGCAGTCGCGCCGTTCCGCGATGTGGCGATTGCGGGTGTGGTGGCCTGTTCCGGCCGCCTGCTCGCGCCTGAAATGGCCAGCAAGGCCAAGGTAAAGCCGCCGATCCTGTTGATGCACGGCGATCAGGACCCTGTGGTGCCCTATCACGAGATGGAAGCGGCCGCAGAGGCGCTGGCCCCGGCCGGGTTCGATTTGTACACCCATACAATGAAGGGCACGCCGCATGGCATCGCGCCCGATGGGCTGAGCGTGGCGATGCAGTTCCTGCGCGAACGCCTGCCCGCCTGATCAGCCGGCCAGCGCCCGCAGCGCGCGGGCGCGGGCGGGTGGTACACGGGCGACCTCGACCGCCGTAAAGACATGCAGCGTATCCAGATTGCGGTCGATCACCGCATGGTCGCTGACCCAGCCGCCCATACCCAGATAGGTGCGCAAAATCGGGGGCAACCCGGCCAGCGCCGCCCGCCGATCCTGCGGGGGCGGCAGGCCTGCAAGGGCCACGGTCTGTGGTGCCAGACGACCCGGCCCCAGGCCCACTGGTGCGACATGGGGCAGCAACGTGGCCAGAGCCTCGGCATGGCGCGCGGGGTCCGCCCCGGAAAACGACGTGCAGCCGATCATCACGCCATACCCCCCGCCATCAACAATGCGTGTCATGGCGGCCCAAGCCAGCCGCAGGATGTCGGGGTCAACCTGCCCCGGGGCGATGCAGAATCGTCCGATCTCTATTGCGGGAAAAGACAGCGCCAGCCCGGTCAGATCGTAGAATTGCGCGGCGTAACACCTTGCCATCGCGGCAACGTCAGGCAGCGCAAGCACCCGGAAACACGACAGGATTTCGCCGCTCTCGCGATCCTCGACCAGAACATGGCGGCAGTGCGGGTCATAAGTGTCGGCATCCAGACCCGCCCGCCCGCGAAAGCACAGATGCCGCAGGGCCTGCGCGCGGGCGACATCTTCCGGCCCTTCGGCCAGACGCGCCCTTAACCGCCCCTTTTCCAGCGCCTGCATCACCCCTCCGCCACCTTGGCCAAGGCCGGTTTACACCCTATTTGTGTCGGGAACCTGCAAGGCGCGCAAGGCGTCACAGGAACCGGAGGCCCCATGGACAAGATCAAGAAGACCGACGCCGAATGGAAGGACCAGCTTTCCGACCTTGCCTATCACGTCATGCGCGAACATGGCACGGAGCGCGCTTTTACCCATGACGACTTTCCCGACGCGCCCGGCACCTATCGCTGTGCCGGTTGCGGGGCGGTGCTGTTCGATGCCGCCGAGAAATTCGATGCAGGCTGCGGCTGGCCCTCGTTCACGGCACCGGCCAACGGCCAGATCATCGGCGAAAGCCAGGATACCCGTTATGGGATGCGTCGGACCGAGGTGCATTGCAATGCCTGCGAGGCGCATCTGGGCCATGTTTTCCCAGATGGCCCGGCCCCGACGGGACTGCGCTATTGCATCAATGGCGTGGCGCTGGATTTCAAGCCCAAGGCCTGATGACGGGAAAGGGGCGGACCTGCCGCCCCTTTTCACTGGGCTGCCTCAGTTGTTCAGCAATTGGCCGGCGGAAACCCGGCCAAGGCTGCTGAAAAGCTGACGCAGGAAGCTGACGCCCTTGATGTTCGATTCCGTCACCCGGCGAGAGATCGGAACGATACGGCCGTGATCCAGCCCGAAGCGTTCGACGTTTTCGACAACGCCCTTGTCGTCGAAGGTGATCGAAACGACCTGCCGGTCCACCTCTTTCGGCGCATAGGCACCGACTCGGCGGTAGGTGCTTTGCACATAGAACCAGCCGACATCGTTCAGCAGACCCGAGGTGGAAGGCTTGCCCACCGTCGCGGCCACCACCTCACGGGTGTCCTTGCCAACCTCGACCAGCGCCAGTTCTTCGTCCGATGGAACGAAGCCGTGGTTTTCATAGACTGGCGTACAGGCCACCAGCCCCAGCGATGCTATCGCCACCAGCACAGCCCTCCGCGAGCGGAGCCGAGAATCGCTGTTTCTTGCCATGCCTGTCCCCGTACACCCCTAAGACAACCAGTCGCCCTTGCCATGGCCGTTTTGCGGCACTATCGCAAAAAAGGCAGGCCGACCGGCCCGGTCTTTCCCCAAGGGCTTACAGAAGGTCGCCGTCCTGTTCAAGAATGCTGTGCTGTGGCCGGGCCTGATGTGCCGATCGGCCACAGAATAGGAGGTCAGGATGACAGATACCCCCGCCCTTCCCCGGATGCCCTTTCGTGTGGCCAGCCTGCCGACGCGCAAGCCGACACGCTTTGCCTTTCGCCCCAATGCGGATGAGCGCGCGGCGATTGCCGATACGCTGGGGCTGATCGGGTTGCCAGACTTCAGTTTTGTCGGCCAGCTTCAACCCGAGGGTCGCCATGATTTTCACCTGACGGCAACCCTGGTGGCCGAGGTCGTGCAGCCTTGCGTCGTTACCCTTGCCCCGGTTCCCGCCAGCCTGCGCGACGAATCGAGCCGTCACTATCTGGCCAATTATGCCGACCCCGAGGAAGCCGAGGCCGAGATTCCCGAGGAAGACACCGAACCGCTGCCAGAAGAGATTGACGTTGTTCAGGTTGCGATCGAGGCGCTTGCGCTGGCTTTGCCGCCCTTTCCCCGTGCGGCGGGTGCCGAACTGGGCGAGGCAGTCTTTGGCCCGCCCGGCATCGAGCCCCTGCGCCAGGCCGATCTGAACCCCTTTGCCGGGCTTGCCAGCCTTGCCGGAAAGCTGAAAGAAAAGGGCGAATAAGATGCGGCCACAAAAGGGCTTGCACCCGCGCGGATTATGAGTATGTTCCGCGCCTCATCCGGGGCCTTCCGCCGCGTTCTTGCGCTTGGACGAAGGGCTTGGAAACAAACGAAAATCAGGGGCCTGCCCCTCAAAACCCCGAGGTCGAGACATGGCTGTCCCTCAGAACCGAGTCACCCGTTCGCGCCGCAACATGCGTCGTGCGCATGACGCCCTGACCGCTGGCAACCCGCAAGATTGCTCCAACTGCGGCGAGCTGAAGCGCCCGCACCACGTTTGCCCGTCCTGCGGCCATTACGATGCGCGCGAAGTCGTGGCCACCAAGGCGGTCGAAACGGACGAGGACGCGGCGTAAGCCGCCCCTGACGCTTTCGCGCCCCGATGACGACCGGACAGGATACTGAACGGGCTGAAAACGGCGGGCGCACCGTCATTTCCGTTGATGCGATGGGTGGAGATCGCGGGCCGGCGGCTGTTGTCGCCGGTTTGGTGATTTCTGCCGAACGCCTGCCCGACGCGCAGTTTCTGCTGCATGGCAACGAATCCGAACTAAAGCGGCTTTTGGCCCGGCAGCCCACATTGGCTGGCCGGGTTGAGTTGCGTCATGCCGAGCGCGTCGTGACCATGCACGACAAGCCCAGCCAGATCATGCGGTCGGGCAATGGCACCTCGATGTGGTCCGCCATCGACAGCGTGAAGGCGGGCGAAGCCGGGGCTGCGGTGTCCTGCGGCAATACCGGTGCGTTGATGGCGGTTTCCATGCTGCGGCTGCGCAAGCTGCCCGGGGTGAACCGCCCGGCGATTGCCTGCTATTGGCCCTCGCGCAACCCCTCGGGCTTTAACGTCATGCTGGACGTGGGCGCCGACATCAAGGCCGAGGCGGCGGACCTTTTGCAATATGCCGCCATGGGCGCGTCGTACGCCAAGAATGGAATGCAGCTTGCCCGCCCGCGTGTTGGCCTGCTGAACGTCGGGACCGAGGAACACAAGGGCCGCGCCGAGCTGCATGAGGCGCATCACCTGCTGGGCGCCGCCGCCGAAGTGTCGGGATACGATTTCGTCGGATTTGTCGAGGGTGGCGACATTCCCTCTGACCGAGTGGATGTGATCGTGACCGATGGCTTCACCGGCAATATCGCGCTGAAAACCGGCGAAGGCACCGCCAAGCTGATTTCCGACTTCATGAAAGAGGCGTTCAACGCGGGCCTCTTGTCGCGCTTTGCCGCCTTGCTGGCGCTGGGGTCGCTGAAACGCCTTGCGCGGCGGATCGACCCGCGACTGGCCAATGGCGGGGTGTTTCTGGGGTTGAACGGCACGGTGGTGAAATCGCACGGCTCTTCCGATGCCACGGGGGTTGCTGCGGCGGTGGAACTGGCGCATCGGCTGGCAAAAGCGGGCTTTACTCAATCGCTTGCGGCGCGGGTTGCATCCGCCGAACGCGCGGGGCAGGATGCGCCGGCGAGTGCCGGGGAGGCTGGGTCCGAAGAATGACGATACGCGCCGTGGTAAAGGGCGTCGGGCATTACCTGCCCGAGCGTGTGGTGCCCAACAGCGAATTCGAGGCGATTATCGAAACCTCGGACGAATGGATTCGCAGCCGCTCCGGTATCGAACGCCGCCATTTCGCCGCCGAGGGCCAGACGACATCCGATCTGGGAACCCGTGCTGCGCAGGCCGCCCTTGCCGACGCCGGTCTGACAGCGCAGGACATTGACGCGATCATCGTCGCCACCTCGACAGCCGATCTGACCTTCCCCTCTGCCGCCACCATGATTCAGGCCCAACTGGGCATGACGGGCGGCTTTGCCTTTGACGTTCAGGCGGTTTGCGCCGGGTTCGTCTTTGCCCTGACCAATGCCAATGCGCTGATCATTTCGGGTTCGGCGCGCCGCGTGCTGGTAATCGGGGCTGAAACCTTCAGCCGCCTGATGGACTGGACTGACCGCGGCACCTGTGTGCTGTTCGGTGACGGGGCCGGTGCGCTGGTGCTGGAGGTCGCTGAAGGCCAGGGCACAACCGCCGACCGCGGCATTCTGGCGACCGACCTGCACAGCGACGGGCGGCATAAAGACATTCTTTACGTCGATGGCGGCGTTTCCACCGGCACCACCGGCCATCTGCGGATGGAGGGCAAGGAAGTGTTCCGCCATGCGGTGGAAAAGCTGGCCGAAACCGCCCATGCCGCCTTGGACAAGATCGGCCTGTCGGGCGAGGATGTGGACTGGATCGTTCCGCATCAAGCCAACATCCGCATCATCGAGGCCACGGCCAAGCGGATGCAGGTGCCGATGGACCGTGTGGTCGTGACTGTACAGGATCACGGCAACACCTCTGCCGCCTCGATTCCCCTGGCGCTGTCGGTTGGCAAGGCGCGCGGGCAGATCAAACCCGGCGATCTGGTGGTGACCGAGGCGATCGGCGGTGGTCTCGCCTGGGGATCAGTCGTTCTTCGCTGGTAAGGCGCGTGAACGCCCTGCCCCAAGTGATTGATATTGACTCGCAATTCCTAAGCGCCCATCCTGCCCGAATAACCCGGGGGGGATATGATGAGCGAAAAGACTCTGACACGGATGGACCTTTCCGAAGCCGTGTTCCACGAAGTTGGACTAAGCCGCAATGAATCGGCGCAACTGGTCGAGGCGGTTCTTGGACATATGTCCGACGCGCTGGCCAGCGGCGAGACGGTTAAAATCTCGTCCTTCGGCACGTTTTCGGTGCGTGACAAGACGGCCCGCGTCGGCCGCAACCCGAAAACCGGGGACGAGGTTCCGATCAGCCCGCGCCGCGTGCTAACCTTCCGGCCCTCGCATCTGATGAAAGACCGCGTGGCTGCGGGCAAGAAGAAGTAACGGGACTGCACGGGCATGGACAAGTCGCCAGAAGCCTTCCGCACCATCAGCGAGGTAGCGGATCTTTTGGAAACCCCGGCTCATGTGCTGCGGTTCTGGGAAAGCCGCTTTCCCCAGATCAGGCCGGTCAAGCGCGCGGGCGGGCGGCGATATTATCGCCCGGCGGATGTGGCACTGCTTTCGGGCATCAAACGGCTGCTGCATGAAGAAGGCATGACGATTCGCGGCGTGCAGAAGATGCTGCGCGAACAGGGCGTGCGCCATGTGGCGGGCATAGGTGGCGATGCCCATGTGGTCGAGGAAGATGCCGAGGCGGCCCTGGAAGCGGCGCTGACCGCGAACTTCCCCACGGAAACCGCTGTCCCAACGCCAGCCGAGCCGGAAACCGCGCAGATCGTGGCACTGGAAACCGCCCTGAAAAAAGACCCTGTGCGGCCACGCAAGCCCGAACAGCCAAATCTGTTCCGCGGTTTGTTCGACGATCTGGTTCCACCCCAGGCCGCACCGTCAGAGCTACCGCCCGAACCGCTGTTCGAACAGGTAAGCGAAGCCTTGGCCGCCCTGCCTACAGAGCCGCCGGTCGCCGAACCCGCCCCCGAAGCGCCGATGATGATCGATGCCGATGACGATGGTCTGCAAGACCGTATCATCGCGCTGACCGTTTCTGCCTCTGGCGACATGCCCGCCGATTCGGCCCCATCGGGCCCTGCCCCCCACGATCCGGCTGCGCCCTTGTTGCCCGTTGCCAATGCCAGCCTCGCGGCCCGAATCTCTGCCGCGCCACGTATCCGTCTGGCGGCCCACCGCGAAACCCTGCGCCGACTGCGCGACAGGCTGATCGTGCTGGAAGACCGCATGATCGGCCCGCGCTATTAAGCGGAAAAATCATGCACTTTCCTGCTTGCCCCCGCCACGAAACTCGTTATGTAACCCCCACATCGTCGGGCCGTAGCGCAGCCTGGTTTAGCGCGTCCGTCTGGGGGGCGGGAGGTCGTGAGTTCGAATCTCACCGGCCCGACCATGTGAAAACGCCCGCTTGCCAACCGGCAGGCGGGCGTTCTCATTTCAGGAAATAGCCCCCAATTAGCCCCAGCCGCGAAAGGCTTCGCAGATGATCCAGCCCGGCGTTTTGCCTGCCCAGACCCTGCGTGCCCTGATCGCTCAGGGGGCTATCGCCGCCGATCCGGCGATCATTCCGGCGCAGGTGCAGCCCGCCAGCCTTGATCTGCGCCTTGGCACCGTGGCCTACCGCGTCCGCGCCTCTTTTCTTGCTGGTCACGGCGCGAAGGTGGCCGACAGGATCGCCGAATTCGAGATGCACCGCGTCGATCTGACCAACGGCGCAGTGCTGGAAAAGGGCTGCGTCTATGTGATTCCCCTGATGGAACGGCTGGCCCTGCCGCCCGGAATCACGGCGGTGGCCAATGCCAAAAGTTCAACCGGCAGGCTGGACCTGCTGACCCGCGCGATCACCGATGGCGGGGCAGAGTTCGACCGCATTCCCGAAGGATACACCGGCCCCCTTTATGCCGAGGTGTGCCCGCGCAGCTTTTCGGTGCTGGTGCGCGCCGGGCAACGGCTGAACCAGATCCGGTTTCGCGCCGGTCAGGCGGTGCTGACGGATGAGGCGCTGAAGGCCCTGCACCGCGCCGAGCCGCTGGTTTCGGGCGAGGCCGTCATTTCCGAAGGCCTGGGCTTTTCGGTCGATCTGTCACCCGGAAAGGACGATCTGGTGGGCTACCGCGCCAAACCGCATACCGGCGTGGTCGATCTGGACCGGATCGGCCATTACGCCGCCCGCGACTTTTGGGAAGAGCTGCGCACCACCGAAGGCCGCATCATCCTTGATCCGGGCGCGTTCTATATCCTTGTGTCCCGCGAGGCGGTGACGATCCCGCCCGATTACGCCGCAGAAATGGCCCCCTATCTGGCGATGGTGGGGGAGTTCAGGGTGCATTACGCGGGCTTTTTTGACCCCGGCTTTGGCCATGCCAGCGCGGGCGGCATCGGCAGCCGCGGCGTGCTCGAGGTGCGCTGTCACGAAGCCCCCTTTGTGCTGGAGCATGGGCAGGTGGTGGGCCGTCTGGTCTATGAACGCATGTCGGAACGGCCCGAAACGCTGTATGGGGCCGGGTTGCAATCCAACTATCAGGGCCAGGGGCTGAAACTGGCGAAACAGTTCCGCGCCGGGGGATGAAACCCGGCAAGGGAACGCGCCGTTTCGTCAAAGCGCATAGCGCCGCAACCTGTGCGAAAGACGCCGCTTTCAGGGCTTGTCGCTGCGTCTCTGTCGCCTAGAAAGAAGGGGCGAACAGGAAAGGACGACCGTGACGCGACCGACCTCTGTGGATGCAGCCTGCCTTCCTGACGAACGCTGGGACGATCCGGCGCGCGGCACGATCCGTTTTCGAACGCTGATCTCTGCCCCCGCCACACCGACCGACAGTATGGTCTGCGGCATCGCCCTGATGGCGCCGGGCGAGACATTTGCCCTGCATTCGCATCCGCAGGCCGAGGTTTATTTCGGGCTGGAGGGCGAAGGCATGGTCATGATCGATGGCAAGCCGCATCGCCTTGCCCCCGGCGTGGCGCTGTTCATTCCGGGCGGTGTGGTGCATGGGGTGCCGGAAGTCTCAGCGCCGCTGAAATGGTTCTACACCTTTGCCACCGCCTCTTTTGACGACATCCAATACCGCTTCCTGCATGAAGCCGGAGAACGCCATGACTGACGACGCCCTTGTGATCTTTACCCCCTCTGGCAAGCGCGGGCGCTTTGCCCTTGGCACCCCGGTTCTGACCGCCGCCCGCCAGTTGGGCGTTGACCTTGATTCCGTCTGCGGCGGGCGTGGCATCTGTTCCAAATGCCAGATCAGCCCCGGCTATGGCGAGTTTCCCAAGCATGGCGTGCATGTCGATGACGATGCGCTAAGCCCATGGAATGCGGTGGAAGAACGCTACAAATCCAAGCGTGGCATGGCCCCCGGCCGCCGCCTTGGCTGTCAGGCGCAGGTGATGGGCGATGTGGTCATCGACGTGCCGCCCGAAAGCCAGGTGCACAAGCAGGTCATCCGCAAATCGGCGACCCAGCGTGACATCGTGATGGATCCGGCCACCCGGTCGCTGTTCGTCGAGGTGGCAGAGCCTGACATGCACAACCCCTCGGGCGATTTTGAGCGGTTGAAAGAGGCGCTGGCGGCGCAATGGGGCGTGACCGATGTCATCGCCGATCTGGGGTTGCTGTCGCGCCTGCAACCCGTGCTGCGCAAGGGCGAATGGAAGGTGACGGTGGTGCTGCACAAGGGCAACCACGACACCCGCACCCGGATGCTGGAGGTTTATCCCGGTTTTCACGACGGCGCCCTTTACGGGCTGGCCATCGACCTTGGCTCGACCACCATCGCGGCGCATCTGTGCAATCTGGCCGACGGCACGGTTCTGGCCTCGAACGGCCTGATGAACCCGCAGATCCGTTTTGGCGAAGACCTGATGAGCCGGGTGTCCTATGCCATGATGAACCCCGGCGGCGATGCCGAGATGACCAAGGCTGTGCGCGAGGCGATCAACGCGCTGGCCAAGACGATTGCCGAAGAGGCAAAGATCGACCCGAAGGCGATTTTCGAGGTGGTCTTTGTGATGAACCCGGTCATGCACCATCTGCTGATGGGGATTGACCCGGTGGAGCTGGGACAGGCCCCCTTTGCGCTGGCGACTTCTGGCAGCCTGTCGCTGGACGGGCGCGATCTGGACCTGACGAATATCCACCGCGCCGCGCGGGTCTATGTGCTGCCCTGCATCGCCGGCCATGTCGGCGCCGATTGCGCCGCCGTTGCCCTGTCGGAAGAACCCGGCAAGTCGGACGAAATGGTGCTGATCGTCGATGTCGGCACCAATGCCGAGATTCTGTTGGGCAACAAGAACCGGGTTCTCGCCTGTTCCAGCCCGACCGGCCCGGCCTTTGAAGGCGCGCAGATTTCCAGCGGGCAACGCGCGGCCCCCGGCGCGATCGAGCGGGTCGAGATTGATCCGGTGACGAAAGAGCCGCGTTTCCGCGTCATTGGGTCGGACCTGTGGTCTGACGATCCGGGCTTTGCGGCGGCGGTCAAGGGCAGCGGCATCACCGGCATCTGTGGATCGGGCATCATCGAGGCGGTGGCCGAGATGCGGCTGGCGGGGATTCTGGACCAGACCGGGCTGATCGGCAGCGCCGAACAGGTGGGCACCGAACGCTGCGTGACCTTCGGGCGCACGCAATCCTATCTGTTGCACGATGCCAGCGCCGAAGGCGGGCCGAAGATCTGGGTGACACAGGGCGACATTCGCGCGATCCAGCTTGCCAAATCGGCGCTATATGCCGGGGCACGGCTGTTGATGGATGAGATGGGCGTCGAGAAGGTGGAAAAGGTCACGCTGGCCGGGGCCTTTGGCGCGCATATCAGCCCCAAACACGCGATGGTGCTGGGCATGATCCCCGATGTGCCGCTGGACAAGGTGGTCTCTGCCGGAAACGCCGCCGGCACCGGCGCGCGGATTGCACTGTGCAACGTCGGCTCTCGCAATGCGATCGAGGCGACGGTGCATGATATTCACAAGGTGGAAACCGCGATCGAGCCGAAGTTTCAGGAGCATTTCGTCAATGCCTCGGCCATTCCGAATGCGGTGGAACCGTTCCCGGAACTGCTGAAGATCGTGACGTTGCCGGATGTCAGTTATAACCCGGCCTCGGGCGGGGGCGAAGGCGGGCGGCGTCGGCGGCGTTGAGGCCGCGGAAGCGGGGGCGCTTCGCCCCCCGCGCCCCCCGAGGATATTTGGGCCAAGATGAAGGTCAGGGCTTGAGATAGGCGACGAGGGCAGCGGTGGAGCCGTCTTTGCCCGCAGTGTCGGCCTTGCCTTCCAGCACGGGTTGCAGCGCCAGTGCCAGTTCCTTGCCCAGTTCCACCCCCCATTGGTCATAGGAGTTGATGCCAAGGATCACACCTTCCACGAACACCCGGTGTTCATAAAGGGCGATGATCTGGCCCAGCGTGAAAGGCGTCAGTTTGGGATAGGCCAGTGTGGTGGTCGGGCGGTTGCCGGGGAACACGCGGTGGCGGGCCTGACGCTCCAGCTCAGCCCCTGTTGCGCCCTTTTTGGCCATGATCGCGCGGGCCTGATCAAGGCTGCGACCGCGCAGCAGCGCCTCGGACTGCGCAAGGCAGTTCGAGACGAGGAGGAGGTGCTGGTGGGCAAGGTCAGGCTCATGACCCTCTTTCGCCACAAGAAATTCGCACGGCACGACGCGGGTGCCCTGATGAATCAACTGGTAAAAGGCGTGCTGGCCGTTGGTGCCGGGTTCGCCCCAGACCACGGGGCCGGAATTGACCACAAGGGGGCTGCCATCGACGGCGACCGATTTGCCGTTCGATTCCATCTCCAACTGTTGCAGATAGGCGGGCAGACGCGACAGGCGCTGATCATAGGGCAGGACGGCGCGGGTGGCATGGCCGCAGATCTGGTTGTGCCAGATGCCGACGAGGGCCAACATGACCGCCGGGTTTTCCTCGAACGGCGCCCAGAGGAAGCGTTCGTCCATGTCGCGGCCCCCGGCGAGGAAGTCGTCGAAAGCCTCTGGCCCCACCGCGATCATCAGTGACAGGCCGATCGGCCCCCACATCGAATAGCGCCCGCCGACCCAATCCTCAAACCCGAAAACACGAGATGGATCAATGCCATAGGCGGCAGTCTTGTCGGCGGCGGTGGACACGGCGGCGAATTGCTCGCCGGGGTTTTTGACCTTTGCCGCCATCCAGCGTTTCGCCGTATCGGCGTTGGTCATCGTCTCGATGGTGGTGAAGGTTTTTGACGCCACAATGACCAGCGTAGTTTCGGGGTTCAGCCCCTTCAGCGTGTCATGGATATGCGCGCCATCGACGTTCGAGACATAATGCACGCGCGGCCCGAAATGATAGGGTGCCAAGGCCAGCGTGGCCATGGCAGGCCCAAGGTCGGACCCGCCGATGCCGATGTTGACCACGTCGGTGATGCGCCCGCCCTGCCCCTTGAAATGGCCGTCGCGCACATGACGGGCAAATTCGGCCATGCGGGCACGAATGGCGCGGACCTCTGGCAGGACATCCTGACCATCAACCTTGATCACCTCGCCTTCCGGTGCGCGCAGGGCGACATGCAGCACGGCGCGGCCTTCGGTGTCGTTGATCTTGTCGCCCGCGAACATGGCCGCGCGCTTTTCGGCAACGCCAGAGGCCTCGGCCAGTTTGATCAGCAGGTCGCGACCCTCGGTGTCGATGTTGGTCTTGGAATAGTCGAACAGCATCGCCCCGGCACGCGCCGAAAACCCATGCGCACGATTCTTATCGGCAGCGAACAGGTCAAGGATATGCCGGTCGGCAACCTTGGCGTGGTGGTCTTTCAGCGCTTGCCACTTGTCGGTCATCTCATTCAGCCCAATGCACGGTTGCCAGATCAAGAAGCGCACGGATCGGCGCCTCTTCGGGGGGAAGGGATTGCGCGCGTTCCAGCGCCGCGCGCTTTTCGGGGCCGGTGATCAGCACATGGGTATTCATCGCGCTGCGCAGGGCCGGAACCGTCAGCGTCACGCGCGGTTCCACCGCCGCCTCGGCGCGCATCGGCAAGAGGATCGGCGCAGACGACGACAGCGCCTCGGCCAGACGGTCGGCACCGGGAAACAGGCTCGCGGTGTGCATGTCATTGCCCATGCCCAGAAGCAGAACCGAGATTGGCAGATGCGGGCGAATGCCGTCGGCCAGCGCCTCCAGCATCTCCTCTGGCGTGCCGCCGGGCGTATAAAGCGGCACAAGGCGCGCCTGATTGGCCTTGCCCCGGATCAAGCGGCTGCGCAGCAGTGCGGTGTTCGACCGGTCGGATGTTTCTGGCACCCAGCGTTCATCGTTCAGGAAGACCGAGACATTGGCCCAGTCAAGATCAACCCCCGACAAAGTATCGAAGATCGGCCCCGGCGTGGTGCCCCCCGGCACGCACAATGAGGCCCGGCCATCGCGGCGCAGGAAGTCGGCCAACTGGCTGGCGATGTCATTGGCCAGCGACAGGAACATCAACTCGCGGTCGGGGTATTCGCGGAATTCCATCAGCGGATGTCCCGCCAGCGGCGCCCGTCGCGGTGCATCAGCATCAGCGCATCCTCTGGCCCCGACGATCCTGCATCATAAAGCTGCGGCTTGTCGCCCCGCGATTCCCAGCCCTGGATGATCGGGTCGGCCCAGGCCCAGGCGGCCTCGACCTCATCGCCGCGCATGAACAGCGTCTGATTGCCACGGATCACATCCATGATCAGCCGTTCATAGGCATCGGGCACGTCATTCGCCTCTGACCCAAGCGCATCGGCGAACGACATGTCCAGCGGCACCTGCGTCAGCCGCATGCCGCCCGGCCCCGGTTCCTTGATCATCACCATCATCTCCATCCCCTCATTCGGTTGAAGGCGGATGACCAGCACGTTTTCGCGCCAGCCGGTGTGATCATCAAAGATCGAATGCGGCGGTTCGCGGAAGGTGATTGCGATTTCCGAAGACCGCGCGCGCAATTTCTTGCCGGTGCGCAGATAGAAAGGCGTGCCCTTCCAGCGCCAGTTGGAAATATTGACCTTCAGCGCGATATAGCTTTCGGTCCGCGTCTCGGGGTTTTCGGAATGGACGGCATAGCTGTCGCCGCCCTTGTCGCTGGCGCGGTACTGGCCGCGCACGATGTCATCGGGCTTTACCGGGTCCAGCGCGCGGATCACCTTCAGCTTTTCGTCGCGCACGGCGTTCGGGTCAAAGTGATAGGGCGGCTCCATCGCGATCAGGCACAAAAGCTGCATCATATGGTTCTGCACCATATCGCGCATCGCGCCCGATTTGTCGTAATAGGCGCCCCTGCCCGCCACATCCACCGTTTCGGCCACGGTGATCTGCACATGGTCGATGTATTCGGCCTTCCAGATCGGCTCGAACAGAATGTTGGCGAACCGCACGGCCATCAGGTTCTGGACCGTCTCTTTCCCAAGATAATGGTCGATCCGGTAGATCTGGCTTTCCTTGAAATGCTGGGCCAGCACCTCGTTCAGCGCGCGGGCCGAGGCGAGGTCGCGGCCAAAGGGCTTTTCAACGACGATCCGGCTGTCACCATCGGCCACGCCATGCAAATGCAGGCGTTCGGCAATATCGCCGAACAGCGCCGGGGCGACCGAGAAGTAAAAGGCCCGCACCACGCCGGGGCGCATCATCGCCTTCAGCGCGGGCCAGCCACCCTCGCCCTTGGCGTCGATGGTGACATAGCCGATCTGGTCCAGGAAGGCAGAAATCACCGCCTCTTCCTGCTTGGCTTTGGGCACGAATTCGGTGATCGAATCGCGGACCGACTGGCGAAACGCCTCTTCGGTCAGTTCGGCCCGCGCGGCACCGATAATGCGGCTGTCGGCGGTCATCTGGCCCGCCTGAAACCGCAGGTACAGGCCCGGCAAGATCTTGCGGCGGGCAAGGTCGCCGGTGCCGCCAAAGATCACCAGATCAAAGGGATCGACGGGTATGACTCGGACGGCCATGGTATCCTCGCTGCTTGCGCGCTGTTAGCGCTAACGCGGGATTTCTAGCGCCCCGACGCCGCCAAGTCTAGCACTGCTTGCAGGTTGGGGGGAAGGCGGTGGGCCTTATCAGTCTTCAACCACACTCCAGCGCAGCCGGCGGATGCCCGGTTCGGTGGCAAGACGTTGCACCGTCTGCTCTATCTGCATCTCGGCAAAGCCTTCAGCGCTGACGGTGACGGCCAGATCGATGCAGCCCTCGCCCGGTTGTGCCGCGATTTCCGAGATATGCAGGCCGCCAACATTCAGCCCGTGCAGCAGTTTTGCCCGCATAACGGCCTCGTTCGCGGGCTCGGTGGACAGGATTACCCGATAGCCCTTGACCATCGGAACCCCGGCATTGGTGTGCCGCTTGAGCCATTTCACGAAGGGCCGCAGCCCCAGATTGATAAAGACGACCAGCGCCGTGACGACCAGCGCATAGGGCCAGCGACCAATCGCGGCCACCACCCCGATCGCGGCCGAACACCACAAGGTCGCGGCCGTGTTCAAACCATGCACGTTGAATCCGTCACGAAAGATGATTCCCGCGCCAAGAAAGCCGATGCCGGAAACCACCTGCGCCGCGACACGGGTGGGCGAGGCATCGTTGGGAACAAGTTGGGAAAATGTCACGAAAGCCGCCGCCCCCAAGGCCACCAGCGCATTGGTCCGCAACCCCGCCATCCGCTGGCGCACCTGCCGCTCGGACCCGATCAGCGCCCCGCAGGCCACGGCCACCGCCATATTGATCGTCGCCGCCCCCAACTCAATCATTCCGCATCCCCTTTGTGATGCGTGCACAAGAGCATGGCCGGAAGGCAATGTGAAGGTTTTGTAACGATTATATGACGAAATCAGGCGTCCAGCTCGGCATCCCAATAAAGATAGTCCATCCAGCTTTCATGCAGATGGTTGGGCGGGAACCGGCGGCCATGGGCCTGCATTTCCTCGGTCGTTGGCGCGCGGGGTGGGCGTTTCAGGTGCATTCCCACCTGACGCAGGGTCTTGGACCCTTTCTTCAGGTTGCAGGGCGAACAGGCGGCCACCACGTTTTCCCAACTGGTGATGCCCCCGCGCGACCGCGGCAGCACATGGTCAAAGGTCAGATCGCCCTTCGATCCGCAATACTGGCAACAGAATTCGTCCCGCAGAAAAAGATTGAAGCGCGTGAAAGCCACGCGCTTCTGGGGTTTGACGAATTCTTTCAGGACGACGACCGAGGGTATGCGGAACTCTTGCCTCTGGCTTCGCACCACATGATCGTATTCGGCGACGATCTGCACCCGGTCCAGCACCGCCGCCTTGATCGCATCCTGCCAGGGCCAGAGGCTGAGTGGATAGTAACTGAGAGGCCGGTAATCGGCGTTCAAAACCAGCGCGGGAAACTGTTTCAGCCCCGCCGGGTCACGCACAAACTGAGTTCTGAAATCGCCGTCCATTCCGCAGGGGACTCCGCCTTCGCCTCATGCCTTGGCATCAGGGCGGGGTCCGCCCCGAATGCCTTGACTATATCTGGGGATTGCCGGGTGACAACCCCCCTGTATCTGCGACAGTTTGGCGGATTCGGGTGACGGGTCAATGACAAAGGCCCCGATTGGTCTCGGGGCCTTCGCCGTCGCATATCAATCAGGCAGCGCCGACCGCCCGCGCGGTCAGCACCTTGACCAGATTGGCGCGGTATTCCGCCGTGCCGTGCAGGTCGGTGATCATGTTGCCCGCATCCACCGACAGGCCCGAAAGCGCGGTGGGTGAAAAGTTCGCCGACAGCGCCTTTTCCGCCTCCGTCCAGCGGAACACGCCGTCATTCGATGCCCCCGTCACGGCAACCCGGACGCCACCCGCGAATTTCGCGACGAATACCCCGGTCAGGGCAAAGCGGCTGGCGGGTTGTTCGAACTTGATATAGGCGGCCTTTTCCGGGATCGGGAAGATGACCTTGGTGATGATCTCGCCTTCCTCCAGCGCCGTGGCGAACAGGCCCTGGAAATAGTCATCCGCCGCAATCTCGCGCCGGTCGGTCACGATGGTGGCACCAGAGGCCAGCGCAGCCGAAGGATAGCAAGCCGCCGGGTCGTTGTTGGCAAGGCTGCCGCCGACGGTGCCACGATTGCGCACCTGCGGATCGCCGATGCCGCCCGCCAGTTTCGCCAGCGCCGGATAGGCCGAAGCCGCCTCTCGTGCCACCGTGGCATGGGGCGTCGCCGCCCCGATCGACAGCTTGCCGCCAGCGGAGGAGACCCCCTTCATCTCGGCGATGCCGGTCAGGCTGACCAGGGTTTCCGCCCCGGCAAGCCCCTGTTTCATCGTGGCAATCAGCGTTTGTCCCCCCGAAAGCGCCTGGGCGTCGCCAGAGTTGAGCGCCTTGACCGCCTCGGCGATGGTCGAAGGTTTCACAAAGTCGAAATTCTGCATGGCTTTCCCCTCGACCTTAACCGTTGATCGCCTGCCACACCCGACCGGGTGAGACGGGCATGTTGATATGGCTGACATGGGTGATCCCACCGCGATGCAGCGCGTCGATCACCGCATTTACCACAGCGGGCGGGCTACCGATGGCCCCCGCCTCGCCGCAGCCCTTCACGCCCAGGGGGTTATGGGTGCAAGGCGTCTGGCAGGAATAATCCACGTTGTAGAAAGGCACGTCCGCCGCGCGCGGCATGGCATAATCCATGAAGCTGCCGGTCAGAAGCTGGCCGTTTTCATCATAGACCGTGTTTTCCAGCAGCGCCTGACCGATCCCCTGCCCCACGCCGCCATGCACCTGACCTTCCACGATCATCGGGTTCATGATGTTGCCGAAGTCGTCGGCACAGTGGAAGGCGACCACATCCACCTTGCCGGTATCTGGGTCCAGCTCCACCTCGCAGATATAGGCACCTGCGGGATAGGTGAAGTTCGCCGGGTCGTAGAACGCCGTCTCCTCCAGCCCCGGTTCCAGCGTTTCCAGGGGGTAGTTGTGCGGCACATAGGCGCTGAACGCGATTTCGCCGAAGGTTTTCGCCTTGTCGGTGCCCGCGACGCTGAACTTGCCATCCTCAAACGTGATGTCGCCTTCCGACGCCTCCAGCATGTGGGCGGCGATCTTCTTGCCCTTGGCCACGATCTTGTCGATGGCCTTGTTCATCGCCACACCACAGACAGCCAAGCTGCGCGAGCCATAAGACCCCATCCCGAACGGGATTTTCGAGGTATCGCCGTGGACGATTTCCACCGAAGATTCCGGCACGCCCAGACGTTCGGCCACGATCTGCGGGAACACGGTTTCATGCCCCTGCCCGTGGCTGTGCGCGCCGACCATCACGCTGATGTTGCCGGTCGCATTCACCCGCACCGTCGCCGCATCGTAAAGACCGACGCGGCTGCCCAGCACGCCCACAAGATGCGACGGAGCGATGCCGCAAGCCTCGATCCAGGTGCTCAGGCCCATCCCACGCAGTTTGCCCCGCGCTTTCGACTCTGTGGCGCGCTTGTCAAAGCCCGCAACATCGGCAATCTCGATCGCCTTGGCCAGGGTCGCCTGATAGTTACCAGTGTCGTAAACCAGACCGACCGGCGTGGTATAGGGGAACATATCCGGCGTGATGAAGTTCTTCCTGCGCACCTCGAACGGGTCCAGGTTCAACTCGCGGCACATCTTGTCCACCACCCGCTCCAGGCTGAAGGTCGCCTCGGGGCGACCGGCGCCGCGATAGGCGTCAACGGGGGCGGTATTGGTGAAGATGGTTTTCACGTTCACATAGACATGCGGCACCTTGTAAGGCCCGGCCATCAGCGTGCCGTGCAAAAAGGTGGGCGTCGCGGTCGAGAAGTTCGACAGATAGGCGCCCACATTGGCATAGGTCTCGGTGCGGAAGGCCAGGAAGGTGCCGTCCTTTTCGCAAGCCAGTTCGATCTTGGTCACATGGTCGCGGCCATGGGCATCCGACAGGAAGGACTCGCTGCGTTCCGCCGTCCAGCGCACGGGCCGCGCCAGTTTCTTGGCGGCGGCCAGAACCAACGCCTCTTCGCCGTAATGGTAGATCTTCGACCCGAAGCCGCCGCCCACATCGGGCGCCACCACGGTCAGCTTGTTTTCCGGGATGCCCATAACAAAGGCCGCCACCAGAAGGCGCGTCAGATGCGGGTTCTGGCTGGTGGTCGTCAGCTTGTAATCGCCGGTGCCGGGGAAATATTCGCCAATGCTGGCGCGCGGTTCCATCGCGTTCGGCACAAGGCGGTTGTTCACCAGTTCCAGCGTGGTGACATGGGGGGCCGATTTGAATACGGCATCCGTGGCCGCGCGGTTATCCTCGATCCAGCCCCAGTCAAAGCAGATGTTGTCCGGGATTTCATCGTGAACACGGTTGCTGGCATCCGCCGCCGCCGCCTTCATGTCGATGATGGCGGGCAGTTCGTCGATCACCGTGTCATCGGCCAGTTGTTGCGCCGCCGCCTTGGCCTGCTCATAGGTCTCGGCGATCACGGCTGCATAGGCATCGCCCACATGGCGCACCTTGCCATGGGCCAGAACCGGGCGCTTCGGCTCTCGCATCGGCTCGCCATTGCGCGACTTGATCAGCCAGCCTGCCGGGTTGCCGCCGACATCCTTGAAATCCTCGCCGGTGAACACCGCCAGAACCCCCGGCATCGCAGCAGCAGCCGAGGTGTCGATGGACACGATCTTTCCATGCGCCACGTTTGACCGCACCATGACCGCATGGGCCTGGCCCTGGATCGACAGGTCATCGGTATATTGCCCCCGCCCGGTCAGGAAGCGAACATCTTCGCGGCGCTTCGAGGACGCGCCAATCCCGTAATCCTTCGGCATCATACCCCCCTTATTCCGCAGCGACGGTCTGGCCAGAGGCGGTCAGCACCGCCTTGACAATGTTGTGATACCCGGTGCAGCGGCAGATGTTGCCTTCCAGCCCGTGGCGCACCTCGGCCTCGGTCGGGTGCGGGTTGTCCGCCAGCAAGGCCGCCGAGGCCATCACCATGCCGGGGGTGCAGAAACCGCATTGCAGCCCGTGACAATCCTGAAACGCCTGCTGAATGACCGACAGGCTGCCATCGGCATTGGCCATGCCTTCGATCGTGGTTACTTCGGCGCCCGCCACATCGGCAGCAAAGACGGTGCAGGATTTGACCGATTTGCCGTTCACATGAACGGTGCAGGCCCCGCATTGCGAGGTATCGCAGCCCACATGGGTGCCGGTAAGGTGCAACGTCTCGCGCAGGAACTGCACCAGCAACGTGCGTCCCTCTACCTCGCCCGAGACGGCCTTGCCGTTCACGGTCATCGAGAGTTTCGTCATGGGTTCTCCTCCCTTGGAATTCACCTGGGTTCTGGGGTTCAGCCGCCGATCAAGCGTTTGAACCAGCCCTTCTTCGTTTCTTCCCCTGTGGGTTCCCCCTCGTCAGGGGCACCCTCCACCACCTCCTCCGGTGCGGGGCCTTCGACAGTTGTCTGGAACCTTGCAAAGAAATCATCCGCAAGTTTCTTGGCAAAGCCATCGATGATGCGGCTGCCCAGTTGCGCGATCTTGCCCCCGACCGAGGCATCCACCTCATAGGTCAGGCGGGTTCCATCGGGTATCGGGTCCAGCGACACTTTCGCGCCGCCCTTGGCAAAGCCCGCTGGCCCGCCCTTGCCCTCGCCCGAAATGGTCAGCGATTTGCCTTCGACGATATCGGAAAAGGTCACAACCCCGGTAAAACGCGCCTTGACCGGCCCGACCTTCTGCACCACGGCCGCCTCGAAGCCGTCGGCCACATTGCCGGTCAGGCTTTCGCAACCGGGAATGCACTCTTTCAGAACTTCGGGGTCCAGAATCGCCTGCCATACGGCCAAGGGTGCTGCCTTGATGTCGCGACTGTCGCTTAGCTGCATCGTGAGTCCTCCGTTGGGAAAAGACTATGCCCGTGCGACAGGACGCCGCTATGCTTCCTTGGTCGTAGGGCCGATCAGAGACCGGCCAGAAAAGAGCGCAACGCCTCTGGCGAGACCGGCTTTTCCAGAACCGGCACGCCCGCCTCGGCGGCGGCACGGCGCAGGGCGGAATCGCGGCTGGCGGTGATCAGGCGGGTCGGCAAGGCACCATGATCGGCGCGAAAGGCGGCAATCAGGTCAAGCCCGGTCATGGTGCTTTCCAACTGATGATCCACCAGCAGCGCATCGGGCAAAATGCCCAGATCGGCCAGCAGGGCCTGCGCCTCGGCGGCATCGACGGCCTCGATCACCTCGGCGCCCCATTGTTCCATCACCAGCGTCAGGGCGCGGCGCAGTTCGGTGTCGTTTTCCACCAGCAACACGATCCGCCCCGCCGCCGAGGCCTGCTCAAGCGGTGCCGGACGGTGCGCCACCTCTGGCTGCACGGCGGCATCGGCCAAGGGCAGTTGCACCATGAACACCGTACCCCGCCCCATCCGCGACCACAGGGCCAGCGGGTGGTTCAAAAGCGTGCAGGCCCGTTCGACGATGGCAAGGCCCAGCCCCATGCCCTCGCTTGCCGAAGCGCGGGCATCGACGCGGTGGAACTCTTTGAAAATAGCCTCCTGTTCGGCCTCTGGAATACCGGGGCCGGAATCCCACACCTCCAGCCGCAACCGGGCACCACGCGGGCGCGCCGCCACCAGCACGCCCCCCCGGCCAGTGTAGCGGATAGCATTGCCGATCAGGTTTTGCAGGATGCGCCGCAGATAGCCCGCATCCGACAGCACAACCGCATCGCTGGCCCGCACCGTCAGCCGCAACCCCTTGGCCAACGCCATGGGGGCGAACTCCTCGGCCAGTTGCCGCAAAAGCCGCCCCACCGGCACCGGCCCCACCGACAAGGCGGCCCGCCCGCTTTCCAGCCGCGAGATATCCAGAAGCTGCGACAGGATCGCCTCGACCGAGACCAGCGCATTCTGCGCCTTGCCCAGTGTTTCGGCCACCGGCGCACTGACCGCTTCCGCAGGGATGGCCGACAGGAACAGCTTGGCCGCAGACAGCGGCTGCAACAGGTCATGGCTGGCCGCAGCGACAAAGCGAGAGCGGCTGGCATTGGCCCGTTCGGCCCGGCCCAGAGCATCGGCCAGATCCAGCGTGCGCTCTGCCACCCGCACCTCAAGCGTTTCCTTGGCGCGCGACAGTTCTTCCTGCGCCCGGCGTTCGGTGGTGATGTCGGTAAAGCTCATCACGAATCCGCGGTCGGGCATTTCCTGCGCGAAGACGGTCAGGATCAGCCCGGTGTCATGGTGCAGATCAAAGCTCAGCGGCGGGCGGCTGTGACGGCCATCGGCCCAAGACAGCATACGCGACTCGCTCATGCCCTGCCCCATGCGAAAGCCGGCGCGCAGCCGCAGGAGGATCTGCTCGAATGTCGTTCCCACCCGCAGACGCACCACCGGAATTGCCAGCAGCGCCCCCAGCCGCGCGTTCCAGCCGACAAGCTGCGCCTCGCGGTCAAAGATCGCCACGCCCTGGTCGATATGGTCCAGCGTGGCGCGCAAAAGGCGTTCCTGATCGTCCAGAATGCGGCCCATTTCCTGCCGTTCAAGCCGGATCAGATCGGTCACATCGGTTTGCAGCACCACGGTGCCGCCATCGGCCGTGCGATGTTCGCTGACTTGCACCCAATGGTCGAAATCCATCCGCACGTTGAAACTGACATGGCGCTCTTGGTGGCGACGCTTGCGCGCGACCGACCAGCGTTCAGGCGTTTCGCCGTCCGCCAGGGCCAGATAGGCAGAATGCGCCACCAGATCGACATAACCATCGAATGTCAGGCCAGCCAGCAGACGGGGCCGGATATCCGGCATGTGCATCCCGAACCGCGAATTGCACATGACCAGAACGTCGTTGGCATCAAACAGCGCAAAGCCTTCCTGCACGGTTTCGATCGCACTGGCCAGGTTCTGGCGCGCCTGCTCGGTCTGGCGGTTGGCCGAATGCAGCGCAGCATTGGTTTCATTCAGAAGATCCAGGGCAAGCGAGAGCTCCCGTGTCCGTTCGCGGACCTGATCTTCCAGAAGGGCGGCACGTTCGAACTGGGCATAGGCGACGCCACCGTCATCGGTGATCTGTTCAACCCGCCGCATGAGGACACGCGCGATGGTCAGCAGCTTTTCCTCGCGCCGTTCTGGCGGGTCAGCGGGGTTGATCAGCCCTTCGATCACGGCAGGCCTTCGGGCGGATACAGCGCCACCCCGGTCATCGTCTGGTTGACATGCATCGAATTCATCTGCTCGCCATAGGTTGAAAAACCCACCACCCCATGGTCGCGCAGCACGGTAGAGATTGCGCCGTATTTCTGCTTTTCCAGCGCCTCGAACCGGCGAAGGATGCAATCGCAGGCAAGGATGGATGGCATCTGCCCGCCGACGCGCAGCGCGTCCAGTTCGTGCGACAGATGTGCCACCATGTCGGCAGGTTCGGCCAATGTCAGCACCACGCCTTCGTCAATCGCCGAAAAGAACACCAGATCGCCATTGGGCAGCACTTGCTGGATGGCCCGCACATGATGCGCGCCGCCGATCCGCACAACGACCGGATGGGCGGCAAAGGTAAAGGCGGTCAACTGATCGGGGTCTTTGCCCAGCAACCGCGCATATTCCTGCGCTGCCGGCTCGGCGTTGATCTGGCGCACGATGCGGCGGGCCGGGTCGGCCTCGGTCACCACCATGCGAAGCTGGGTGGGTTGCAAATGGTCCAGCGAGAACACCTTGACCCGCGCCGCCGTGCGCACCAGCGTCAGGATTGCGGCATTCTGCAACAACCGGTTGCCAAACATGACGAAGGTGGACCGGAACCGCGCGCCATCCCCGGCCGATCCGCCAAACAGCGGCACCGGCCCCAGCCCTTGCGCCAGCACCTGGGCCAGCGCCTCTTCGCGGACCGACAGGCCATCGACCATCAGAAAGGCGAACTCCCCCTGCCATTCGGGCCATTGCCGCGCCATCGCCTGACGCGTGCGGATCAACTGACCAATCAGCGCATCGGGGTCCAGATGGTCCAGCCCCTCGATCAACAGCGGGCTGGCGGCAAACAGGGTCGCCGGAAATCCAACGGCGACAATCTCGTCCTCGACGTAACCCGCTGCCGAGATTTCTCCGGCCGTGGTGCAGCCCAGCACCGGCGTGTCGGGGTGGCTTGCACTGATCTTGCGGGCCAGAGACGGCAGGCGATCGGCCGATGACGAAAACAGGAACAGCGCCGCAAGCGGCGCGGTGCCCAGCCCAGCCAAAAGCTCCGCTGCGGGTGTCGGATGATTTGTGCCAACCGAGGCGTGGCGCAACAACGCCTCCCCGGCCCAACCCACGGCTGTGCCTTCCTGCATATTGCGGATCCTCCCAAGGCAGAAGGCTAGCCAAGCCGCGCCAGCAATCAAGGGCTAACCGTCCGGCGCATCGCCGCCGCCCATTCAACCGCCCTCTGGCAGCAGTTGGGCGAATTGTGCCTGCTTGGCCATCAGCACCGCCTGCGTCCGGCTTAGAACACCCAGCTTGCGCATGATCGCGGTGACATGGGCCTTGACCGTGGTTTCGGCGATGGAAAGCTCCCAGGCGATCTGCTTGTTCAGCTTGCCCTCGCAGATCAGTTGCAGGATGCGCGCTTGCTGCCGTGTCAGCAGGCCCAAGCGCGCTACGACCTCTTCGCCCTCGCTCGGCCCCGCCGCCTCTGGCGCATAGCCTTCGGGCAAAAACCGGCGGTCGGCGCGCACGGCCTCGATCGCGGCCAGATACACGTCGCGGTGGGCGTGCTTGGGCACAAAGCCCACCGCTCCCGCGCGCAACGCCGCCCCGATCACCCGCGCATCATCAAGCGACGAGACAACCAGCACCGGCACCATCGGCGCCGCCAGCCGCAAGCGCACCAGCCCGTCAAGCCCATCGACATCGGGCAGGTTCAGGTCCAGCACCACAAGGTCGGGGGCCGGGGCGCGGTCCAGCCGGGTCAGCGCCTCGTCCAGGCGTCCGGCAGTCTCGACCTGCGCGATCCCGGCCACGACCCGCAGCGTCATGGACAGGGCGTCGCAAAACAGCGGGTGGTCATCCACGATCAGGGCGCGGTTCAGCGAACGCCCGGCAGATGTTTCGGCTGTGATCATCGCGACCGTCCTTCCCGGAATTTCCCCGATGCTAGCAAAGATCGCGTCGCGGGGAAGGTATGCCAAGGTCGCAAAGCCCCGCCGATGCGCGACCGGGGGGGTTTTCAGATTGCTGGCCTGCCGATAGAACGCCCAAAAGCCAAGAGGACCGTATGATCCGCCGCCGCCAGTTGCTTGTCATCGCCGCCCTTCTGCCGCTGGCTGCCTGTGGCGGCCGCTCCGAAGTAGCCTCCCGCGCCCGCATGTCGCCCGGCAATACGCCGGAAATGCAGGCGCTGATCCGCAAATGGTCACGGATCCACGGCATCCCGGAAAGTCTGATGCACCGCGCCGTCCAGCGCGAAAGCGGCTATAATCCCGGTGCCCGCAACGGCCCCTATTTTGGCCTTTTGCAAATCCGGCCCGAAACCGCCACAACCATGGGCTATCGCGGCCCCGCCGAAGGGCTGCTGGATGCCGAAACCAACCTGCACTATGCCGGCAAATACCTGCGCGGCGCCTGGCTTGTCGCTGATGGCAGCGAAGAGCGCGCCATCACCTGGTATGCCAAGGGCTATTATTACGAGGCCAAGCGCCGCGGTCTGCTGGAAGAAACCGGCCTGCGCACCTAGTACCACATATCCGGGATATCGGCCTTCTTGCGCGCGATGAACTCGGCCAGCCCGTCGCGGATGCCTTCGTCCAGCGCGGGTGCCTGATACTCGGCCAGATGCCGTTTCCAGGCCTTGTTGGCGCGGGTTGCGGCATCACTGGACCCTGCGGCCTCCCATTTCTCGAACGGCTCGTTGTCCGACAATTCGCTGTCCCAGAAGGCGGTTTGATAGTTCGCCATAGTATGCGAGCAGCCGAAGAAATGGTTGCCCGGCCCAACCTCGGCAAAGGCATCGACCGCCAGTTGGTTGTCGTCGATCACCACCCCATCCAGATAGCTGTGCAAGGCGCCGCACAGATCGGCGTCCAGCATGAATTTCTCGTAGGACATACTGAGGAGGCCATCGAGGAAGCCAGCCGAATGCAGGATGAAATTCGCCCCGCAATGGATGGCAGCCAGCATCGACATGGTGCCCTCCGTCATCGCCTGCGCGTCCGGCAGTTTCGAGGTGGTAAAGTTCCCCGAACAACGCAGCGGCAGGTTCAGGCGCCGCGCAAGCTGGCCGATCACCATGCTGCCAATCGCAGGCTCTGGCGTGCCGAAGGTCGGGCTGCCCGACCGCAAAGACATCGAGGACAGGAAGTTGCCAAAGATCACCGGCGCGCCGGGGCGTTCAAGCTGGGTCAACGCACACCCCGCCATGGTCTCTGCCAGCGATTGCGCGATGGCCCCGGCATTGGTCACCGGCCCCATCGCGCCGCCCAGGATGAAGGGCACGATCACCGCCGCCTGCCCCGCCCGCGCATAGGCCCGCAGGCTCTTGGTCATCGTGCCGTCCCAGACCAGCGGCGAGTTGACGTTGACGTTGCCAAGGATCACACAGTTCCGGTCCACAAAGTCGCGCCCGAACAGGATGCGGCACATCTCGATGCTGTCTTCGCTGCGCTCCTCGGCGGTAACAGATCCCATGAACGGGCGGTCGCTCAACTCGATATGGGCCATAACCATGTCAAGATGCCGCTTGTTTACCGGCACATCGGTGGGTTCGCAGATCGTGCCGCCCGAGTGGTGAAAGTTCGGGCTGGACTGCGCCAGCATGATGAAATTGCGGAAATCCTCGATCGTGCCGAACCGCCGCCCGCGGTCCAGGTCCATGACGAAGGGGCTGCCATAGGCGGGCGAAAAGACCACGTTCCTCCCGCCAATCCGCACCGAATTGGCAGGGTTGCGGGCGTGCTGGGTGAACTCGGCCGGCGCGGTGCGCAGAATGTCACGCAAAAGGCCCGGCTCGAATTTCACCAGATTGCCCGACACCTTGGCCCCGGCTTTGCGCCACATCTCCAGCACCGCGGGGTCGTCACGAAACTCGATCCCCGTCTCGGCCAGAATGCGGTCCGCCGCGGCCTCGATCCGGCGCAACGACTCTTCGCCCAGAATGTCATAGGTCGGAATGTTGCGGGCGATATAGGGTCGCCCCGGTCCCGAAGCCTTGCCCTGCCGCTCTGCCGCCCGTGCCTGACGCCCCGCCCTGCGTTGCTCGTTCATGCCAACCCTCCCTCGACACTTATGTCAAGTTTGACGCAAGCCGACCATCAGGCTGTCGCCTTTGCGACAAATGCGGGTCGTAATCCCCCTTTGCCCTTGCACCTTTGCAAATACTCCGCAGAGGGGCGCGGGGGGACGCGAAGTCCCCCGCTTTTTCAGGTCACCACATCGGGCGCCGTTTTCCCGGTGAAGCCCGCGATCCCGGCAAGCGCATGGGCAGCCCGGATGATCGGGGCCAGCGCCTCTTGCGGGTCTTCGGCCAGTCCTTCCGGCCCCGGCGCATAGCGTTCAAGATACAGCCGCAGCGTCGCGCCCTCGGTTCCCGTGCCAGAAAGCCGCATCACAAAGCGAGAGCCGCCCCTGAACAGCACCCGCACGCCCTGCTTGGTGCTGACCGAGCCATCGACCGGGTCGGTATAGGCGAAATCATCCGCTGCCTCGACCTCCAGCCCCTCCAGCTTTTCGCCCGGCAGGCTGGCCAGCCGCCCGCGCAAGGCGGCCATCATCGCATCGGCCTTTTCGGTCGGGATCGCCTCGAAATCATGGCGGCTGTAATAGTTGCGGCCGAACTTCGCCCAATGCGCCTCAAGGATCGCGCGCACGCTTTCCTTGCGCACTGCAAGAATGTTCAGCCACAAAAGGATCGCCCACAGCCCGTCTTTCTCGCGCACATGGTCGCTGCCGGTGCCAAAACTCTCCTCGCCGCACAGCGTGGCCTTGCCAGCGTCCAGCAGGTTGCCGAAGAACTTCCATCCCGTCGGCGTTTCATACTTGCCGATCCCCAGCGCATCGGCCACCCGGTCGGCTGCCGCACTGGTCGGCATCGACCGCGCAACGCCCGCCAGCCCCCGCGCATAGCCGGGCGCCAGATGGGCGTTCGCCGCCAGAACCGCCAGACTGTCGGAAGGCGAGACATAGATGCCCCGCCCCACCACCATGTTGCGGTCGCCGTCGCCATCGGATGCCGCGCCGAAATCGGGGGCACCGGCGCCCATCATCTCGGCCATTAGCTCATGCGCCCAGGTCGGGTTGGGGTCGGGGTGCATTCCGCCGAAATCCGGCAGCGGCGTTGCATGGGTCACCGTGCCCTTCGGCGCGCCAAGCCGGTTTTCCAGGACTTCGACCGCATAGGGCCCGGTGATGGCGCACATCGAATCCATCCGCATCCGAAAACCGCCCGCGAAGATGGTGCGGATCGCCGGAAAGTCGAACAGCGTTTCCATCAGCGCCGCATAGTCGGCCACCGGGCTGACCACATCCACCACCATGGCACCCAGATGGCTGCGCCCGATGGTTGACAGGTCCACATCCTGCGCCTCGACGATGAGATATTCGGTGATTTCGGTCGTACGCTTGTACATCGCCTCGGTCACCGCCTCGGGTGCAGGGCCGCCGTTCGGCATGTTGAACTTGATGCCGAAATCCTCATCAGGGCCACCGGGGTTGTGGCTGGCCGACATGATCAGGCCACCATCGGTCTTGTTCAGCCGGATCAGGTGGCTGGCCGCCGGGGTGGACAGGAACGCGCCCTGCCCCACGATCACGCGCGCCGCCCCGCCCGCAGCCGCCATACGCAGGATCACCTGCGCCGCGCGGTCGTTGAAGTAGCGCCCGTCACCGCCCAGAACAAAGGTCTTGCCCTTGCAGCCCACCACATCGAACACCGACTGGACAAAGTTTTCCAGATAATGCGGCTGCATGAACACCCGCGTCTTCTTGCGCAGGCCAGAGGTTCCGGGCTTTTGCCCGGCAATCGGCTGGGTGCTGACGGTGTGAAGGGTCATTTTAAGGCTCCGTCGGGAAGGATGGGCTGAAACAGGTGAACAGACTGGCCGGGCAGATCAAGCGCCGCAGCACATTCGGCGGCGGCGGCATCTGGCCGGGTGGTATCAAGCAGGTGACGCCAGCGGCTGGCAAAGGCGGGCAGCACCGCCCGCACCGGACCGCCGCCGTTGATCAGGATATACAGCATATCGGCAGCATCGGGGCTGGCCGTGGCCGACATCCGCAGCTCCAGCCCGATGGCGCGGAAGGCCGGGTCGTGCCAGTCACCGGGTTGCGGCACAGCCCCGTCGGCCCGCCGCCAGATCACATCGGGCTGCCCGTCCAGATCGCGCAGGCGCCCATGCAGGAACACCCCCTGCCGCAGCACCGGATGATCATGGCGCAACCGCACCAGCCGGGCGACAAACGCCGCCAGCCGGGTATCGGCGCGCGACCAGTCCAGCCGGGTGATGTCATTGTCCTGGGCATAGGCGTTGTTGTTGCCATCCTGGCTGTGGCCGATCTCATCCCCCGCCAGGATCATGGGTGTGCCCTGCGACAAAAGCAGCGTCGCCAGCAGGTTGCGCTTGCGCAGGTCGCGCGCGGCACGAATGGCCGGGTCATCGCTCGGCCCCTCAACCCCCAGATTGTCGGCATGGTTGTCGTCATGGCCGTCGCGGTTGTCTTCACCATTGGCAAAGTTGCGCTTGATGGTAAAGCTGACCAGATCCTCCAGCGTGAACCCGTCATGCGAGGTGACATAGTTAACCGAAGCCGTGGCGCGCCGCCGGTCATGGTCGAACTTGTCAGCCGATGCCAGCAACCGCCGCGCCAGTTCGGGCGCAAGGCCCGCATCGCCGCGCCAGAACCGGCGCAACCCGTCGCGGTACTTGTCGTTCCATTCACCAAAGGGCGGCGGAAAGGCGCCCAGTTGATAGCCGCCAAGCCCGATATCCCACGGCTCGGCGATCAGCTTGACATGCTGCAAGGCCGGATCTTGCCGCAGCGCGGCAAAGAACCCGGCCTGCGGCGTAAAGCCGGAAGGCTCGCGCCCCAGCACCGTGCCAAGATCGAACCGAAAGCCATCGACATGGCATTCCTCGACCCAATAGCGCAAGGAATCCATCACCATGCGAAGCACCGCAGGATGCGTCAGGTCCAGCGTGTTGCCGGTGCCTGCATCGTTCATGTAATGCCGCCCGCCATGAACCAGCCGGTAATAGCTGGCGTTGTCCAAGCCACGGAACGACAGGGTCGGCCCCCATTCGTCGCCTTCGCCCGAATGGTTGTAAACCACGTCAAGGATCACCTCGATCCCCGCCTTGTGCAGTGCCCGGACCGCGCCCTTGAACTCGGTCAGCCCATCGCGCTGGGCATAGCGCGGCTCGGGCAGGAAAAAGCCCAGCGAGTTATAGCCCCAATGATTGCGCAGGCCCTTTGCCACCAGAAACCGGTCGTCGAAATAGCCGTGAACCGGCAGCAGCTCGACCGCCGTCACCTCCAGCTTGCGCAGATGCTCGATGATCGCCGGGTGCCCCAGCGCCGCATAGGTGCCGCGGATACCGTGTGGCAGAACCGGGTGGTTCATGGTCAGGGCACGGACATGCGCCTCGTAGATCACAGTGTCGGACCAGGGCGTCAGCGGCGGCTTGTCTCCCATCCAGTCGAAGGCTGGATCGACCACCACCGATTTCGGCACGGCAAAGGCGGAATCGCGGGCATCGAAGGACAGGTCGGCGCGCGGGCTGCCAACCTTGTAGCCCATCAGCGCATCAGACCAGCGCAGCTTGCCCGACCAGGCCTTTGCATAGGGATCAAGCAGCAGCTTGTTGGCATTGAAACGATGGCCTGCCTCGGGGTCATAGGGACCATGGGCGCGCAGGCCGTAATGCAGGCCGGGCCGCGCCCCCACCACCTCAATGTGCCAGACATCGCCGGTGCGGTCGCGGAACGGCAGCCGCGCCACCTCATGCCGCCCCCCGGGGGCATAAAGGCACAGGTCCAGCCCGGTGGCATGGGCCGAAAACACCGCGAAATTCACCCCATCCGGCGTCAGGCTGGCCCCCATCGGCCAAGGCAGCCCCGAGGCGACGGAAAACCCGCTCACCCCATCAGCTCCTGATACAGCGCGGCATAGGCATGGGCCGAGGTTTCCCAGCCCACGGGCTGGCGCATCGCCGCCTTGCGCAATTGTGCCCAGGCAGCGGCATTGGCATAAAGCGTCAGCAACCGCTGCAACGCCTGCCCCAGCGCCAACCCATCGACCGGGCTGAACACCACCCCCGTCGCAACCCCCGCGGCCATCGCCGCAGGTGTGGCACTGATCACGCTGTCAGACAGGCCACCTACCGCCGAGACAACCGGAATCGTGCCGAACCGCAGGCCATACATCTGCGTCAGCCCACAGGGTTCAAACCGGCTGGGCACCAGAACCGCGTCGCCCCCGGCAAACATCCGGCGGCTCAGCGCCTCATCATAGCCGATCCGCACCCCGACCCGCCCCGGATACCGGGCGGCCAGATCGCGCATCGCCTGCTCCAGCCCCGGATCGCCCGAGCCCAGCACCACCAAACCGCCGCCAGCCTCGACAAAGGCGGGCAAGGTGGCGGGCAGCAGGTCTATGCCCTTCTGGTCGGTCAGACGGCTGACCAGAATTGCCAGCGGCCCCGGCACCTCCAGCCCGAATTCGACGCAAAGGGCTGCCCGGTTTTTGGCCTTGCCCGCAGGCTTGGCCGCTGAATAGGGCGCATCGGCCACTTCGGGGTTCCACGCCTCGGTATCCACCCCGTTCAGGATGCCCGAAACCGCCCCCTCTGCCGCCCGGCGGGCAATGATACCCTGCAAGCCCATACCAAACTCTGGCCGCATCAACTCTTCGGCGTAATGGGGTGACACGGTTGTCACCTTGTCCGCCGTCACCAGACCGGCCTTCAGGCTGGACAGGGTGCCGAAATATTCCAGCGCATCGGGGTAGAACTGGCTGCGCGGCAGACGCAACTCATCAATCAATCCGGCCGGGGCCTGCCCCTGAAACGCGATGTTATGCACGGTCATCACCGTGCCCACCCCGCCCGACCCGCCATAGGCCAGATAGGCGGGCGCCAGCCCCGCCTGCCAGTCATGCGCGTGCAGGACATCGGCTTTCCAGCCATCAATCCCGTGCCGCGCCACCTGTGCCGCAACCCAGGACAGCGCGGCAAAGCGTTGCGGATTGTCCCACCAGTCGCCCTGCGCGCCGTTATAGGGCCCGCCCTCGCGGTCATAAAGATGCGGCGCATCCAGCGCCAGCACCGTCACGCCCGCCACCTCGCCCTGATAGACGGTGCCAGTGCCCCCCCACAGGTTCTCTTCGGTCCAGACCTCGCCCCAGCCGTCCAGCATGGCCCGCAAGGGCCGATAGGCCGGAAGCATCACCCGCATGTCCCAGCCCAGGGGCGCCAGCGCGGCAGGCAAGGCCCCCACCACATCGGCAAGGCCCCCCGTCTTGATCAGCGGCACGCATTCCGAGGCGACCGACAGAACCCGACCCTTCAGCATCGCGGCACCTCTTGCCCTTCCCCTTCGCCAAATATCCTGGGGGTCCGGGGGCAAAGCCCCCGGCCTTCCGTTACATCTTCGCCCGGCTCCAGGCGTCGATCATGTCTTGTGTGATCAGCACCACGCCGCCTTCGCTGCGGCGGAACCACTTGGCATCCTCGTCCGGGTCTTGCCCGATCACCAGCCCCTCGGGAATGATCACGCCACGGTCGATCACGCAATTTCTCAACTCCGCCTTACGGTTAACCGTGACGTATGGCAGGGCGACGACATATTCCAGAGAAGAATAGCTGTGGGTGCGGCAGCCGGTGAACAACAAACTGTTGCGCACCTCGGACCCCGAGACGATGCAATCGCCCGAGATCAGGGACGAAACTGCCATGCCGCGGCGGCCATCCTCATCATGGATGAACTTTGCCGGCGGCACCAGCTCGGCATAGGTCCAGATCGGCCAGGTGTTGTCGTAAAGGTCTAGCTTCGGCACAAAGTCGGTCAGATCGATATTGGCCTGCCAGAAGGCGTCGATCGTGCCCACGTCACGCCAATAGGGTTCATCCTCCAGCCCGCTTGTCACGCAACTGTCGGCGAACTTGTGCGCCATCGCCTTGCCGTTCGCCACGATCTGCGGGATCAGGTCATTGCCGAAATCGTGGCTGGAATTGGGGTCTTCCATATCGCGCACCAGAAGGTCGCGCAGGAAGGCCCAGTCGAAAACGTAGATCCCCATCGAGGCCAGCGAATTGGCCGGATCGCCCGGAATGGTCGGTGGGTCTTTCGGTTTTTCCAGGAAAGAGGTGATGCGCATGTCGCGGTCAACATGCATCACGCCAAAGGCCGTGGCCTCGGCCTTTGGCACCGTCAGGCAGCCGATGGTCACATCGGCCTCGGTATCGACATGCTGTTGCAGCATGACCTCGTAATCCATCTTGTAGATATGGTCACCGGCCAGGATGATCACGAACTGCACGTCATAATCGTCAATGATATCAATATTCTGCGCGACGGCATCGGCGGTGCCCAGATACCATTTCGACTCGTCCACCCGTTGGCTGGCGGGCAGGATGTCGAGGTATTCGTTCCGCTCGGCCCGGAAAAAGTTCCAGCCGCGCTGCATGTGGCGGATCAGGCTGTGTGCCTTGTATTGCGTGGCAATCGCCATCTTGCGGATGCCGGAGTTCAGCGCATTCGACAGCGCAAAGTCGATGATCCGCGTCTTGCCGCCGAAATAGACGGCCGGTTTGGCGCGACGGTCGGTCAGCTCTTTCAGGCGGCTGCCCCGACCGCCTGCCAGAACAAAGGCCATGGCCTGCGACGACAGCCGCTGGTTCGGTCTTGCTTTCATCATTCCCTCCCTTCGGGCTTACTTTATTGCCCGGTCACCTTGAATGAAATAAACGGCCGAAAGTGGCGGCAACGTCACCATCGCGGACTGGGCCTGGCCATGCCAGGCGATGTCCTCGGTGGTCACTCCTCCAAGATTGCCGCGGTTCGACCCGCCATAGATTTCCGCATCTGTATTCAGCGCCTCGTCCCACTGGCCCGCCGCAGGCAAGCCCAGCCGCATCCGGCGTTCGACCGGCGTCATGTTGACCGCAATGACCACCTGGGGGTCGCCAGCGCCACCGCGACGCACCCAGGCATAGGTGGAATTCTCCGCGTCGTTCGATTCCAGCCAACGGAAGCAGTCGGGGCGGGTGTCGTTCACATGCAGCGCGGGGGTATTGCGGTAAAGCGCGTTCAGATCGCGCACCAGCGTCTGCACACCGCGATGCTGCGGCAGATCCAGCAGATGCCAGTCAAGGCTTTGATTGTGGTTCCATTCGGCGCCTTGCGCGAACTCCTGCCCCATGAACAAGAGCTTCTTGCCGGGGTGCCCCCACATGAAGCCGTAATAGGCCCGCAGGTTTGCGAACTTTTGTTCACAATCGCCCGGCATCTTGGACAACATGCTGCCCTTGCCATGCACCACCTCGTCATGGCTGATCGGCAACAGGTAGTTTTCCGACCAGGCGTAATGCAGGCCAAAGGTCATCTGGTGGTGGTGATGTTTGCGATAGATCGGGTCGCGCTGCATATAGGACAGGGTGTCGTTCATCCAGCCCATGTTCCACTTGAAGCCAAAGCCAAGGCCACCCCAATCAGCCGGGCGCGACACACCGGGAAAAGCCGTACTTTCTTCGGCCACCGTCACGATGCCAGGGCATTCGCCATAGGCGGCGATGTTCATCTTTTGCAGAAAGGCTATCGCCTCGTAATTCTCGCGCCCGCCATCCTTGTTCGGCACCCATTGGCCCGAAGCGCGCGAGTAATCGCGGTAAAGCATCGAGGCGACGGCATCGACCCGAAGCCCGTCAAGATGATATTCCTTCAGCCAATACAAGGCGTTGGAGATCAGATAGTTCTGCACCTCCACCCGACCGTAATTGTAGATCAGGGTGTTCCAGTCCTGATGAAACCCCTCTTTCGGATCTTGATGCTCATAAAGGGCGGTGCCGTCGAACCGGCCAAGGCCGTGCGGATCGGTCGGGAAATGGCCAGGCACCCAGTCAAGGATCACCCCCAGCCCTTTGTGGTGCGCGGCATCGACAAAGGCGCGGAACTCGCCCGGCGTGCCGTGGCGGATTGTCGGGGCATAAAGGCCGACCGGCTGATACCCCCAACTGCCATCGAACGGATATTCGGAAACCGGCAGAAGCTCGATATGGGTAAAGCCCATTCCGGCGGCATAATCGACGAGTTGTTCGGCCAGTTCGTGATATGACAGCATCCGGTTGCCCGGCGCGCGCCGCCATGAGGCCAGATGCACCTCATAGACCGAGATCGGCGCATCAACCGTGTGGCGCGCGGAACGCGTTTCCATCCATTTGTCGTCATGCCAGCCTGCCTTGCGGATATCGCGCACCACACTGGCATTGGCGGGAGGATGCTCGCTGCCGAAACCCACCGGATCGGCCTTGAGCGGCAGGGTCTGGCCGCCCTGCCCGCGGATCTCGTATTTATAGATCGTGCCGTCGCCCAGACCGGGAATGAAAATCTCCCACACGCCCGTCGCGCCGCGTTTCCTCATCGGGTGGCGGCGGCCGTCCCAGATGTTGAAATCCCCCACGACCGAGACACGCTCGGCATTGGGCGCCCAGACGGCGAAATGCGTGCCATCAACGCCCTCATGGGTGATGACATGGGCGCCCAGCACCTGCCAAAGACGGCGGTGGGTGCCTTCGGCGAACAGGTATTCGTCCATTTCTCCCAGCACGGGGCCAAAGCGGAACGGGTCTTCCCATTCCCAGGTGGCCCCATGGCCTTCGGCGCGCAGCCGGTAAGGCTGATTCTTCTTCATCGACGCAACAAACAGGCCCGGCGCGCCGGGGACCGGATCGGCCTCGGTCGCCTTGGCGGTTTTGCCGGTCAGCAACCAGACGCGGTCAGCACCCGGTTGCAACACGGCGACCTGCCAGCCGCCCACGCCCTGATGCGGCCCCAATACGGCGAACGGATCGCCATGACGCCCTTCGACAAGGGCAAGGCCTTCCTCACGGTCTATTCCAGTCATTCCGCATCCTCCCCGATGCCTGCAGACCTAGATTGCCGCCGGAATGTCCCAGATTTCCGACATATAGCTGCGGATCGTACGATCCGAAGAAAAGAACCCCGACCGCGCCGTGTTCATCGCGGCCATCCGCACCCAGGCACCCCGGTCGGCATAGGCGGCATCCACCTTGGCCTGAGCGGCATTGTAGGCATCGAAATCGGCGGCGACGAGGAAATAGTCGTGGTGCCAGACCCGGTGGACCAGCCCGTGATAGCGGTCTTTCTGATCCGGCGAAAAACGACCCTCGGCAACCATCTGCAACACGTCCAGCATGGGCTGGCTCGCCTCGATCGCCTTGCGTGACTGGTCGGGGTCTTCGCGCCGCTTCATCGCCTCTTCGGTGGTCAGGCCGAACAAAAAGAAGTTCTCGGCCCCGACCTCTTGCAGAATCTCCACATTCGCCCCGTCCAGCGTGCCGATGGTGGGTGCGCCGTTCATCATGAACTTCATGTTGCCGGTGCCCGAAGCTTCCTTGCCTGCAGTCGAGATTTGTTCCGACAGGTCCGCCGCCGGAATCAGCCGTTCCGCCATCGAGACGTTGTAGTTTTCCGGGTAAACGATCTTCAGCAGGTCTTTGGTGTCGGGGTCGTTGTTCACAACCGCCGCCACATCATTGATAAAGTGGATGATTTCCTTGGCCACGGCATAGCCCGGCGCCGACTTTCCGCCAAAGATCTTGACGCGCGGCACCCAGTTCGCCGTGGGGTCCTGCTTGATCGCGTGCCAATGCGCCACGGTTTGCAGGATGTTCAAAAGCTGGCGCTTGTATTCGTGGATGCGCTTNNTGCGCTTGACCTGCACGTCGAACAGCGCGTCCGGCGAAACCGTCACGCCGCAATGATCCTTGATCCAGCCCGCCAGTGCGACCTTGTTGGCGCGCTTTGCCTTGTCGAACTTCATGCGGAAGGCGCCGTCATCGACATGGGCCTCAAGCCCGCGCAGCCGGTCAAGATCGGCCTCCCAGCCCTCGCCGATGGTCTCGGTGATCAGCCCCGCCAGCGGACGGTTCGCCATCTTCAGCCAGCGGCGCGGGGTCACGCCGTTGGTCTGGTTGATGATCCGGCCGGGATGCAGGCGGTTCAGTTCGAGGAACAGGTTCTTCTTGACCAGATCCGAATGCAGCGCCGAAACGCCGTTGACCTTGTGCGCCATGACAAAGGCCAGCTCGCCCATCCGCACCTCCTGGTGCTTGACGATTCCGACATAATGCGGCGGGCTGAAGGTGCGGCGGTGCCAGGAGTCGATCTGCTCGACGATCTGCATATGGCGCGGCAGGACAGAGCCGAAGGTGAAGGTGGCCCACCGCTCCAGCGCCTCGGGCAACAGCGTGTGGTTGGTATAGCCAAGGCAGGCCTGTGCCGTTTCCATCGCATCGTCGAACGACATGCCGTTCTCATCCGAAAGCAGGCGCACCAGCTCCGGCCCCGCAATGGCCGGGTGTGTGTCGTTCATCTGGATCGCGACGTATTTCGGCAGGTCGCGCAGGTTGGTATGGCCGGTCTTGAAGCGCCGCAGGATGTCTTGCAGCGCGGCAGAGGTCAGGAAGAACTCCTGCTTCAACCGCAGTTCCTTGCCCTGATAGGTGGTGTCGTCGGGGTAAAGCACGCGGGAAAGCGTGCGCGCCAGCGCCTCGGGCTCTGCCGCCGCCGCATAATCGCCGCGATTGAACCGCTCCAGATCGAACATCTGGGTCGGCAGGGCTTCCCACAGGCGCAAGGTATTGGCCCATTTGCCCTGCCAGCCGATGACCGGTGTGTCATGGGCGCTTGCCAGCACCGTTTCGCCGGGCATCCAGACTGGCTTGCCGTCGCGCGTCTCGACGCTGCCCTTGAAGGGAATGGTATAGGCGCTTTCCGGGCGGGCGAATTCCCACGGATGTGTCTGGCGCAACCAGTCCTCTGGCGCCTCGATCTGCTGGCCGTTCTGGAACCGTTGACGGAAGAGGCCATGTTCATAGCGGATACCATAGCCGTAGGCCGGGCAACCCACCGTCGCCATGCTTTCCATGAAGCAGGCGGCCAGACGGCCCAGCCCGCCATTGCCAAGGGCGGCATCGGGCTCGTCCTCGACGATGGCGCTGAAATCCTGGCCCAGGCTGGCCATCACCTCCTGCGCCTGATCGCGCAGGCCCAGGTTGACGGTCGCATCCTCGAGAATCCGGCCGATCAGGAATTCCATCGACAGGTAATAGACGCGCTTTCGGTCTTCGGCCCAGGTGCGTCGGGTCGCGGCGAACCACGGCTCGACGATCCGGTCGCGGATTGCGTATGACAGCGCCATGCGCCAGTCATAAATGCTGGCGTTCGGGGCATCCTTGCCCAAGGTATAGGTCAGGTGGCGCAGAACCTCTGCACGCAGGGTTTCCGGAATAAGGCGCTGATCGTCCAAAATATCGTCCCCTTGGCAAACACTCCGAATCCAGCCTAGGCGTGCGCCCATCCCCCCACAAGGCGCAGCCGGATCGATCCGGGTCATCGTTACTGTTACCCGGTTGTTAGCGCAAACACTGCATAAGTTCACTGCATTTTTTGCACCCCTGATGAGCAATTACCCATTTATTGGGCAAAAGCGCAACAGACTACAAATTGCCGAACATGATCTGAATCAAATCGCCTTGCAGCGACACGGCGTAAGCTGCGCGCGACCAGACCGACGGAGAAAATCATGCGCCTGACGATCCGAACCAGCCTTGCGATGCGCACCCTCATGTTCTGCGCCGTCAATAACGGACATATTGTGCGAAAACACGAGGTGGCCGAGGCTTGCGGCGCATCAGAAAACCATCTGGCGCAGGTGATTCATCTGCTGGCGCGCAAGGGGTATCTGAAAACCGTCAGGGGCCGGGCCGGTGGGCTGATGCTGGGCCTTGCCCCCGACCAGATTCGGGTTGGCCAGGTATTTCGTGATTTCGAAGGGGTTCTGCCCTTCACCGAATGTTCCGAAGGCGAAGGGTCAACTTGCCCGCTGTCCGGCGTCTGCCAGTTGAAATGCGTGCTGTCAGAGGCATTGGAGGCATTCTATGCCCGGCTCGATACGGTCTTTCTTGCCGATCTGGTGACTGGCAACCACGGCCTGAACCAGCTTTTGAAGGTGGCCTGACGGCTAGGCCGGGCAGCCAGCGATGCCTTGAAGAATAGGGCAGTCTGGCCGGTTGTCTCCGGCGCAGGCGTGAACCAGATGCGACAGGGTTGCCTGCATCGCCCGCAGCTCGGCGATCTTGGTGGCAATACGGTCCAGATGGTTTTCGGCCAGCTTCTTTACCTCGGCACTCGCCCGCGATTTGTCTTCATAAAGGGCCAGCAGGGCGCGGCAATCCTCGATGGTGAAGCCAAGTCCGCGCGCGTGGGCCAGAAATGTCAGCTTTGCCGCATCCGCAGCGGCAAAGCTGCGATAGCCGTTGGCGGCACGTTTCGGACGGATCAACCCGATATCCTCGTAATAGCGGATCGTCTTGGCCGGCAGGCCCGCCTGGGCGGCGACTTCCTTGATGTTCATCCTCGTCTCCACCGTTTCAGGCCCAAGGCATTGGTCAGAACGAAAACCGAAGACAGCGCCATGGCGCCCGCCGCCAGCATCGGCGACAGTTGCGGACCCCCGAACGGAACCAGCACTCCCGCCGCCACCGGAATCAGCGCGGCGTTGTAGCCAAAGGCCCAAAGCAGGTTTTGCCGGATATTGCGCATTACGGCGCGCGAAAGGCCGATGGCATCGACCACCCCCATTGGATCGCCACGCATCAACACCACCTCGCCCGCCTCGATCGCCACATCGGTGCCGGTGCCCATGGC
>DDEX01000094.1:212-6205 GCA_002336845.1 Rhodobacteraceae bacterium UBA1943 | reverse complement strand
GCCTGCGCCTTGCCTTCGGGCAGAATGCCCGCGCGCACATCGGCAATGCCCAGATCGGCGGCAATGGCCCGCGCGGTGGTTTCGGCATCGCCGGTGATCATCGTTGCAGGCAAACCAAGGGCAGCCAGCGCCCGGATCGCCGGGGCGGCCCCTGCCTTCGGTTGATCCGCAACCGCAATTGCCGCCTGCGCCACGCCGTTCCGGCCGGTGAAGAGCACGCCCTGCCCCTTGCTTTGCGCATTGGCCGAGAACGCTGCCATCTCGGGCGCAATCTCGGGGAACAGGCGGGCAGAGCCGACTTGCACGATTGTCCCACCAACCACCGCCTCGGCGCCGCGCCCCGGCAGGGCGTTGAACTCTGTCACGGTGGGAACAACCAAACCGCGTAGCGCAGCCTCGGCCAGAACCGCCCCGGCAAGGGGGTGTTCCGACTGCGCCTCGACCGCCGCCGCCTGCGCCAGCAGAGCGGGATCGTCGGGCAGCATCGCCACCACGCGCGGCTTGCCCTCGGTCAGCGTTCCGGTCTTGTCAAAGGCCACGCCGGTCACTTCGGACAGGCGCTGCAAGGCCTCGCCCCGGCGAAACAGCACGCCCAGTTCCGCCGCCCGCCCGGTGCCGACCAGAATCGAGACCGGCGTTGCCAGACCCATGGCGCAAGGACAGGCGATGATCAGAACCGACACGCCCGCCACCAGCGCCTCGGCCGGGCCGGGACCGAAGATCAGCCACAGCCCGGTCGTCAGCACGGCAATGCCCATCACCACCGGCACGAACCACAAGGTCACCCGGTCAACCAGTGCCTGCACCGGCAGCTTGCCGCCCTGAGCCTCTGCGACCATGGCGGTGATGCGCGCCAGAACCGTCTCTGCCCCCACCGCCGTCACCCGCACCGTCAGCGCGCCCGTGCCGTTGACCGTACCGCCCGTCACCGCGCTGCCCGCCGCCTTGGCCACGGGCAACGGCTCTCCGGTCAGCATGGATTCGTCCACGGTGGATTGGCCCTCGCTCACCTCGCCGTCGGTCGGCAGCCGTTCGCCGGGGCGGATCACGATCACGTCGCCCGGCAGCAGCAGCGCCACCGCAACCTCGGCCCCATCCGCCCGCCGCGCGGTTTTGGGCTGCAAGCCGACCAGCCGTGCAATCGCCGCCCCTGCCCGGCCCCTTGCCCGCGCCTCCAGGCTGCGGCCCAGCAGGATCAGCGCGACAATCACCGCAGCCGCCTCGAAATATACCGCGCGTGAGGACGGAGGCACCCACCCAGGCGCAAAGGTGACAATGGTGGAATAGGCCCAGGCGGCCAAAGTACCCACCGCGACAAGGCTGTTCATGTCGGGCGACAGCCGCGCCAACGCGGGCAGACCTTTCAGGAAAAACCGCCGCCCCGGCAGCGCCAGAACCAGCGTCGCAAGAACAAATTCCGCTTGCCACAGCAGGGTCAGGCCGATCGTCATGTGCAGCCACATATGAAAGGCCGGAAACAGATGCCCTCCCATCTCGGCCACGAAAACCGGCGCCGCCAGCGCAACGGCCAGCGCGGTTTCGCGCCACAGCTTGCGTTCTTCGGCCTGCGGGTCGGTGGCGGGCGTTTCGGTCAGCGGACTGGCCTGATAGCCCGCCCGCGTCACAACGGCGGCCAGCGCGGCGGGATCTGCATCGCCCCACAGCACCACCTGTGCCTGCCGTGTGGCCAGATTGGCTGTGGCGCTGGCGACGCCGGGCTGCGCCTTCAGCACACGTTCCACCCGCCCGGTGCAGGCGGCGCAGGTCATCCCCTCGACCGCCAGCGTGACGGTGGATTGCCGCGCCGGATACCCCGCCTTTGCCAGCGTGGCGGCCATGGCTTCGGCGCTCGCAGGTTCGTGAAAGACAACATCGGCCGTTTCAGCCGCAAGGTTGACCGAGGCGCTTTCCACCCCCTCTTGCGCCTGCAACACCCGTTCGGCCCGCGCCACACAGGATGCGCAGGTCATGCCCTCAAGATGGAAACGGATTGTCTTAGACATCGGGAAACTCCTTCCCCAAGCCATATGGGGCTTCCCGTGACGGGAAGGTCAAGGTCCGCCTGAAATATTTCTTGCCGCTTGACCTTCCCCCGGCTGGAAGCCCCATATCAGGCAAAATGGAGGTTCCGATGACCCGTCTTTCCGTTCCTGACATGACCTGCGGCCACTGCAAAGCTTCGGTCGAGACTGCGCTTTCGCAAATTCCGGGTGCCGCCCCCGTCACCGTCAACCTTGGCGCGAAAGAGGTCGAGGTGGGTGGCCCGGCCCCGACCGCGGCGCTGATCAAGGCGCTGGACGAGATTGGTTTTCCCGCAAGCGTGATCGCGGCCTGACCCTGTGTCGTAACGACAATCTGATCAAACTATCTGTTTTCTCCCCGTTGCCGGTGTCGAGTTTTGCGACTATTTAGCCGCAAATCGGCCCTCTGAACGGCATTCATCTGCCGCGAAGGTCAGGCAGGTTCAAACAAGATGGCGAAATGCCACCGTGTAAAGCGTAGCGGAGCAGAAGATGTCGAATACCCCCACGGCCCAGCAGGGCGGTCAGCAGACCCCCCCGGCGCAACAGGGCCAGCAGCAGGGCACCACGCAGCAACAGGGCCAGCAGCCCGTGTTCCGCGACTGGGCCGCAATCTGATTTTGCCCTTGAGGGCAGGATGGGCCAGCCGTTAGGCTGGCCCTGTTCATTTCAGGCCGCCCGAACAAGTTCCGCCGATGCCTTCGCCCGTTTCCTCGCTGCCCAGCCTTGGCCCCGCCGCCGACAAGGCCTATGCCCGTGCAGGCATCCACTCGGCCGAAGAAATTCGCGCCCTTGGCCCGGACGAAGCCTATCGCCGCCTGATCGCCGCGGGCGAGCCACCGCATTTCATCTGGTATTACGTTCTGGTGATGAGCCTGCAAGGCCGCCCCTGGAACGATTGCAAGGGTGACGAAAAGGTCGCCCTGCGGGCCCGGTTCGACGCCATCAAGGCAGAGGTCAAGGGCAGCGGCGCGGGCCGGCAGCTTGCCTTCGAGGCCGCGCTGAACGCCCTTGGCGTCGTGCCCAAGCGCCGCTAGCGCCGCAGCTTCATCCGGTCGCCGTCAATCTCGATGCGAAAACGGCCCAGATAATCCATACCCAACAGCGATACATCCATGTCCGCCTCGTTCACCCAGACCGGCACGTTCGTATCCTCAAACGGCCCCAGCGACAGGCTGGCCAGGGTGGTGCGCGCTGTGCGCACCGTCCCGTTCGCCGTCATCGCCTGCCCGGTATAGACCAGCCCCGCCGTATCGATGCCAAGCCTGCGCGCATCGCGCGGCGACAGGACAACATTGGTCGCCCCGGTATCGGCCAGCACCTGAAGCCCGGTGCCGTTCGCGGTGATATGGGCGTAGTAGTGGCCATCCTCGGCGCGCGGCAGGATCAGTTCTCCGCTTTGCGTGACCATCTGCTGCGGCAGCACATCGCGGCGGATGTCCTTCCACAGCCCATAGCCCGCCATCACCCCCAGAAAGATCAGCCCCCAGGCCATGCCCAACCGCAGGGTCTGGCCCATGCGCTGGCGAAATTCGACGATGACCCAGCCGCCCACCGCCGCAAGCAGCAGCGCCAGATACAGAAACCGTCCGAAAACTTCACCGTCCATCGCACTCTCCTGACCCGGGGTTCACAGATAGGCGCGGCGCCGCGCTATACCAGCCCTGTGCCCTTGACCCCATCGATCACGAACTGCACCGACAGCGCGGCCAGCAACATCCCCAGAAGCCGGGTGATCACGATGGTTCCGGTGCGGCCCAGCAGTCGTTCCATCGGGGGTGAGGCCAAGAGGAACAGGAAAGTCACCACCATCATCGCCAGCATCAGCCCGATGATCGCCATCGCCCCGGCCCAGCCATTCCCCGCCTGCCCGACCAAAAGGATCATCGAGGCAATCGCCCCCGGCCCCGCGATCAGCGGCGTAGCAAGCGGAAAGACCGAAGGGTCGTGGTCGGGTTCGGCCTGCTGGCCCTCGCGCCGCTGGGTGCGGCGTTCAAACAGCATGTCCAGCGCCGTCAGAAACAACAGGAGGCCCCCCGCGATGCGGAAGGCGGGCATCGAAATGCCGATGAAGCCCAGGATCGACTCGCCCGCCAGCCCGAAGACGGTCAGCAGGAACGCGGCGATAAGGCAGGCGCGCAAGGCCATCGCCCGGCGCCGCTCTGGCCCCATGCCACGGGTCAGCGCGATGAACAGCGGAACAAGGCCCGGCGGGTCGATGACCACGAACAGCGTGGCAAAGGCGGTGATGAGGAAATGGGTTTCCATGGCGCGGATGGTAGGGCGATGCGGGCCACCATGTCGAGTGGGCTTTGCAGGCTTGCCTTCCATGCCCACGGCCCCTTAATATTGCATCAGACCGCGCTGGTCGCGTCCGGTCGATGGAGACTGTATGTCAGAGCTTGTGGGCTAAGGCTCTCTGTCCCTCAGAGAGCCGCGTGAAACTGAAAGCCGCCTGATGCACCCGCATCGGGGCAAATTTTCACATTACCCTCACGAGTCCTCCATGAATATCTCACGAAGTGAACAACGTGTGCTGCACGTTCTGGCCCTTGGCGGCCGCATCCTGCATGACCGCGAAGACAGCGCAAAGGTAATCGAGGTTACCTGTGTGACACGCGAAGGCATGATCCTTGGCGATTGCAACCTGGCCCTATTCCACCAACTGCGGCGCAAGCGGCTGATCGAGTCCCATAACGGCGGCCCCTATCGGATTTCCAGGCGCGGCCGCCTTTCGGTGCGGGCGCAACTTGACAATCAGGGGTGACAAGGCACCGGGCGGAGGGGGGCTACCCCTTCCGCTCCGTCTTCATCTGCCACCGCCCGCTTTCCTCGCTCCAGTACTGCAAGGTCAGCCCCCCCGTCGCCAGCCGGGACCACAGCGCGCGGGCGTGCATGACGGCCGCGTCATCGTTGCCGTCAAAGATCACCCACAGCCGCTCGGCCGCCTCTTCGCCCGGCAAAGGGTCTGCCCCGTCGATCAGGGCCACGGCTTGTGGCGCGTTGGCGGCGGGGCCAAGGCCGATCAGCACCGGCTGCATGGCGTCATGTGGCCCGCCTTCCAGCCCATGCGGCAGGAAACCCTCTTCCGGTTCCTGCCACAGCCTGCCGTCAATCCGCTCCAGCGCGGCGCGGTCGGTGCCGCGCACCATCACACGCCAGCCCTGGGCCAGCGCACGGGGCAGCAGGGTTTGCAGCGTGTCGAACACCCCCGATCGCGTCAGGTGATAGAACATCGCCTGACCCATCGGGTTATTTCACCTCGTACTTGTCGCGGATCAGCCGGTTCAGCGCCAGAACGCCCCAGCCGGTCGCGCCCCTGGGCGCCAGGGTGCTGTCGGATTTCAAAAGGGCCGTCCCCGCGATGTCGAGGTGAATCCACGGCATCCCGTCCTGCACGAAGCGGCGGATGAACTGTGCCGCCGTGATCGCACCGCCGTCGCGCCCGCCCACATTCATCATGTCCGCGATGCGCGATTTCAGTTTGGCATCATAGGCCTCGCCCATCGGCATCCGCCAGGCCCCCTCGCCCTCGGCCCGTGCGGCAGCAAGGAAATGGTCGCAGAAGGTATCGTCGTTGGAAAAGACGCCGGTATGCTCATGCCCCAAGGCCACAATGATCGCGCCGGTCAGCGTGGCAAGGTCGATCACGCCCGAGGGTTTGAACCGCTCTTGCGCATACCAGATCACATCGGCCAGAACGAGGCGCCCTTCGGCATCGGTGTTGATCACCTCGACCGTATCGCCCTTCATGGTTTTCACCACGTCGCCGGGGCGCTGGGCGCGGCCGTCGGGCATGTTTTCCACCAGACCGACCAGACCCACCACATTGGCCTTGGCCTTGCGCAGCGCCAGCGTGCGCATGACGCCCGCCACCACGCCCGCGCCGCCCATGTCCATCGTCATCTCTTCCATGCCGCCCGCAGGCTTGATGGAAATGCCGCCCGTATCGAACACCACGCCCTTGCCGAT
>DDEX01000094.1:0-192 GCA_002336845.1 Rhodobacteraceae bacterium UBA1943 | reverse complement strand
ACGGGCTTTCCGACCCCTGCCCCACGCCCAGCAAGGCGCCCATGCCCAGGCGGGACAGCTGATCCTCCTCCAGAATCTCGACCGTCAGGCCCAGCTCGTGCATCGCCGCCAGACGGGCGGCAAAATCATGCGTCGTCAGCACGTTGGCGGGTTCGTTCACCAGATCGCGGGTGAAAAAGATCCCCTCGGCCA
>DDEX01000054.1 GCA_002336845.1 Rhodobacteraceae bacterium UBA1943 | reverse complement strand
CACGGGCGGTTGACGCCGGTCTGGCGCGCCATGCGGGCGTGAGCGAGCCGTTGCAGGTGCTGGCCGCGCTTGGCGGGCGCGAGGTGGCGGCGATGGCCGGCGCCATGGCGCGGGCACGGGCCGAACGGGTGCCGGTGGTGCTGGACGGCTTTATCGCCTGTGCGGCGGCTGCGGTACTGCACTGCGCCACACCGGGTGCGCTGGATCATGCGGTGGCGGGCCACCTGTCGGCCGAAGGCGCCCATGCACGGCTGCTGGACCGACTGGGCAAGGCACCCTTGCTGTCTTTGGGCCTGCGCCTGGGCGAAGGGTCGGGTGCGGCGGTCGCGCTGGGGGTGATCCGTGCGGCAGTGGCCTGTCAGTCGGGAATGGCGACCTTTGCCGAAGCCGGGGTTTCGGCGGGCTGAAGGGCGATTTCGGCGGTGACCGGCAGATTGTCGGCCACCGGCGTTACGGCCTGTTCGTCAAACAGCAACTCGGCCTCGGACAGGTCGATCTCTGCCGGCATGGCGTGGGTTTCGTGCAGCGTGTTGATCAGGGCGGTTTCCAGATCGCTGTCGAGTTGCTTGGCGCGAGCCACATAAGCCTCGTTCAGGTGGACGGGCTGGCCCGGGTTCCACAGCTTGGCCAGATCACGCACGGCGGCCCGGTCCATATGATAGAACGTGCGCGACAGCTTGGCGGCCTCGTATTCCGAAAACCCCATGTTTTCCAGAACATAACGGCCCGCGCGGATCGAGCTGTCAAAGGTTTCGCGGATGATGTCATCAGCCCCGGCCTGATACATCTCATAGACATGCACCCGGTCGCGGGCGCGGGCGATGACATGCAGGTCGGGGCGCATCGATTTGGCATAGCGCACGATGCGGTTGGCCACCTGCGTATTATCGACCGCGACCACCAGAACCCGTGCTTCGGCAAGGCCTGCGGCATTCAGCAGATCGGGGCGCGACGGATCACCATAGAAACTTTTCACGCCAAACCGGCGCAGCGTCTCGATGGTCGAATGATCGGCATCCAGCACCACGGTCGGAATGCCCGAGTGGCGCACCAGTCGGTTGACCACCTGACCGAACCGCCCGATTCCGGCGATGATGACCGGCCCCTTTTCATCGATCGCATCGGGCGCTCGGTCGGGCACCCGCGCCTTGAGCCGCAGGGCCAGCCGGTCATAGGCGATGAACAGCAGCGGGGTCAGCAGCATGGACAGGCTGATCACCAGCAAGGACATCTGCCCCGCAGCAAGGGGCAGGACACCCTCGCTGCGGGCAAAGCTGACGATCAGAAAGCCGAACTCTCCCCCTTGGGCCAGCGACAGGGAAAACAGCCAGCGGTCCTTGCCGCGCAGTTTGAAGAAATGCGCCAGACCGTAAAGCACGCCCATCTTGATCGCCATCAACCCCAGCGTCAGGCCCAGCACGGTAAAGGGGCTGCGCGCCAGCATCTGAAAGTTGACGCCCACGCCCACCGTCATGAAGAACAGACCCAGCAGCAGACCCTTGAAAGGCTCCAGATCCGCTTCAAGCTGGTGGCGGAATTCGGAATTGGCCAGAACCATCCCGGCAAGGAAAGTGCCAAGCGCGGGCGACAGGCCCACCAGCGTCATCAGGAAGGCGATGCCCAGCACCAGAAGCAGCGAGATGAAGGTGGACATCTCGCGCAGCCGGGCGGCGTGGACGAAGCGGAACACAGGACGGCTGAGGTAATGGCCCGCAAGCACAATGCCCGCCACGATCGCCAGCGTCAGCAGCGCCGCCCCCCAGCCGGGCAGCGATTGCACCAGCGTGACAAGCGGTTCGGCTGCGGTGCCCGCAGCGTGGGTTTCCACCGCGGTCGGCGGGTTGGTGATGCCAAACCGAGAGGCATCCAGCGTGACATTGCTGAGCGGCAACGGGATCAGCGGAATCAGCGCCAGCATGGGGATTACGGCGATGTCCTGCGTCAGCAGCACCGAAAAGGCGCTGCGCCCGCCCTGGGTGCGCATCAGGTTCTTTTCCGTCATCGTTTGCAGCACGATGGCGGTGGAGGACAGCGAGGCCAGCATCCCGCAGGTCACGGCCACGCCGGGGCTTTGGCCCAGCAACATCAGTCCCGTTGCAATGGCGACCGAGGTCAGCACAACCTGCGCCCCGCCCAGGCCCACCAGTTTGTGCCGCATTTCCCATAGCGCCGAGGGATCGAGTTCCAGCCCGATCAGAAACAGCATCAGCACCACGCCGAATTCGGCGAAATGCTGAAGGCTGGCCGTTTCGGCTCCGGCAAGGCCCAGCACCGGCCCCATCAGGATACCCGCGCCCAGATAGCCGATGACGGAACCAAGACCGGCGCGCACAGCCAGGGGCACCACCAGAACAGCGGCGCCTAGGTAAATCGAGGCGAGAAGCAGGAAATCTTCCATGGCGTCTTCTTTGGGCGGAGGAATTTGGCAGCGCAACCCACCTCTCGGCGAGTTGAAACAATCGGGGGCGGAGACGAAATCTTTTGTGTTCTAAAGGTTGGCGGTTTCACACTGGCTGGTCAGGATTTGGGCAGTCCAAAAGATGCGGCGTCCGGCTTCAGTCCGCCCGGTCCTGGCCTGCCAGTTCCTGCCAGTCCGTTCCGGGTTCGTCAGGTCTTGGGCAGCGCCAGCACGACGGTGCGCCCGCCCTTCTGAACCCGCAGTTCGTCATCGCCGATCGAGACGACCTTGCCGCCATCAACCCGGTCACCCAGTTTGACCTTCTTGAAACTGCCCGAAGAGGTGCGGATCAGCGCATAGCGCTTCGACGGCGTTCCATAAACGCCGATCAGATTGGTCTTACCCAGATCAAAGGCATTTTTCAGCGTGGCTTGCTTGGCCACCGAAGCGCGCGTCGGGATTGAAGGGGCGACAGAGGCAGCTTCCGGCTCCGGTTCCGGCTCTGCCTCGGGTGTGCTGAGGCGGACGTTGGGCGAGGGTTCCGCAGCCGCGGCCAGCTTGACCTCCGGCTGCGGTTGGGTTGGCCGGGCCTCGGGGCGGTTGGCTTCGGCGACAGCCGCCTCGACCGCGCTGTTCAGACTTGTGCGATTGGCCGGGCGGGCGGCAGGACGGCGCGAAATGGCGATGGCCAGCGGGCTGATCGACTCGGGGTCGATATTTGCCGCCAGAGAGGACGCAGACGCATCGGCCGCAGCGGGCGCGGCGGCGGCAAGCGCCGCAGGCCGGGCAAGGGGGCGCGCACCGGGCGGTGCGTTGTTGACCGGAACCAGGGCCGCGCCATCATCGGGATTCGCCGGGCTGGCGGCCGGTGCTGCCGCATCCGGTGCGGCGGGGGCGG
>DDEX01000028.1:20156-33555 GCA_002336845.1 Rhodobacteraceae bacterium UBA1943 | reverse complement strand
GATGCCGCCGAAGATGTTGACCAGAATGCCTTTGACGTTGGGGTCAGAGGTGATGATCTTGAACGCCTCGGTCACCTTTTCCTTGGTGGCGCCACCGCCCACGTCAAGGAAGTTGGCGGGTTCGGCGCCGTAAAGCTTGATGATGTCCATGGTGGCCATCGCCAGACCGGCGCCGTTGACCATGCAGCCAATCTCGCCATCCAGCGCGACATAGTTCAGGTCGAACTTTTGCGCGGCCAGTTCCTTGGGGTCTTCCTCGGTCTCGTCCTTCAGCGCCAGAATGTCGGGGTGGCGATACAGGGCGTTGCCGTCAAAGCCCATCTTGGCATCCAGCAGCTTAAGATTGCCGTCTTTCAGCACGCAGAAGGGGTTGATCTCCAGCATGTCCATGTCTTTTTCGACGAACAGCTTGTAAAGGTTGCGCAGGATGCTGACGCATTGCTTGATCTGGTTGCCTTGCAGGCCCAGACCAAAGGCAACGCGACGACCGTGGAAATCCTGAAAGCCGGTGGCCGGATCGATCGAGAAGGTCAGGATCTTTTCGGGCGTGTCATGCGCCACGTCTTCAATCGACATGCCGCCTTCGGTCGAAGAGACGATAGAGATGCGGCTGGTCACACGGTCGATCAGCAGGGCAAGATAGAATTCGCGGTCAATGTCGGAACCGTCTTCGATATAGATGCGATTCACCTGCTTGCCAGCTTCGCCGGTCTGGATGGTGACGAGCGTACGGCCCAGCATCTGGCGGGCGAATTCGGCGGCCTCTTCGACCGAGCGGGCCAGACGGACACCGCCCTTTTCGCCGGCTTCCGGTTCCTTGAAATGGCCCTTGCCGCGGCCACCGGCATGGATTTGCGCCTTGACGACCCACAGCGGGCCATCCAGCTCTCCGGCGGCGGTTTTGGCGTCTTCGGCCTTCAGGACGACGCGGCCCGCCGAAACCGGCACACCATAATCGCGCAAAAGACCCTTGGCCTGGTATTCGTGGATGTTCATGGGTGACCCCCGTGAGGATGAATTTGGCGCGTCATGCCATGATTTGAAGGGGCTGCAAAACGCGAAATGCCAACAAATTCGTGAAAAGCGACTTTTGTGATCACACGTTCAAAATGCGTGATCACAAACCTTGGGTGTTAGCGGAAACCGCCGCAGCCTAGTTCAGCCACAGCGCCATCAGCATGGCATCGCCACCGACCAGAGATTCGAAACGGCCCCAGTTTTCGGCGCTGACCGTCGGGCCTGCCTGATAATAGGGCATCGCGGCCCAACCCTGGATCCAGCCCGGCACATCGACCGGGCGCGGCTCGGTGAAGATTTTCGCCAGATTGATGCCCGCGCCGTCACCGGAGCGCCAGTAGGGGATCAGCTTTTCACCCCTCAGCAGCGCCTCACCATCGGCCAGAACGCCCTGCCAGACCGCAGCAGTCTCGGGCGGCAGGGTCAGCCCGAGGGCCGAAGTTTGCTTGGCGTTCGGTAGCCATTCAGCCTGGTTGTCGGTCTCGGCCTCGACGCGGGTCCAGAACAGGCGGTTCTGGGCCACCGCCGCCAGCAGGTTGTCATGGGCTGCGGCCATGCGGGCGGCGTCGGGTTGCTGGTTCAGCGTGGCCAGAACGATGGCGATCATGTCGAAACTGTCCAGCCCGTCGCCCGCGCTGCCAAACAGCATGTCGGGCGGCAGGGGGCCATGCTCGGCCAGTCTGGCGCGGGTGTCCAGGATGCGGGCAACCGGCTCGGTCGGGTCATAGGCCAGCGCGACCTCGCTGATCGCCGCGAGCCCATGGGCATAGGCGGCGAGCCAGGCGGCATCGGCCACGTCAAAGCGGATCACCGGCGCGGGCGTGGCCGGATCACGCTGTTCCCACTGCCAGCCCAGCAGGGCGGGACCGGCAATATCCATCAGCCCTTCGCCGGGGTCACGGGTGGCGTTGGAGTTCACGTCGAACCACAGGTCGGCCAGATTGACCGTCAGGCCGAAATCGGCGCTGTCGGGAATGGTCTCCAGCACCTGATGCGCGCCGGTCAGGGTGGTTTCGGCCTGACGGAAGATCTCGGCGATCGATGCCGGATCAAACGCGGCGGGCGTGGGATTGTCGGGCACAGGCAGGCGAAGCAGGGGCAGCATTCCGGTGCGGTCGGTCATGCCGTTCTGCCAGCGGATCTGAAAGCTGATTTCTATGGCGCGCAGGAACCGGACACCGCCAAGGGCAAATTTCTCTTCGCCCGTGGGGGCGGGCAGCGCGGCCAGCCGGGCCTCGGTGGGCGCAAGGCCCGCGCGGCCGATTTCGGCGCTCAGGGTTTCGGAATGCAGCGGCGTGGCGGCAAGAAGCAATGGGAAAAGGTAGCGGCGCATATGGGAACCTTGGCTTTGTTCAGGGCAGCCTGCGCCGGGGATGCGGTGTTCGCAAGGTCAGGAATTCAGCGCAAGATAAACAGTACCTGACCCCGCGGCAGCCGGTCTGCCCGCGCCTCGGCGGTAAAGCCGGCCGCCTGGGCCATATCCTGCATCGCCTCGGGCGTGATGTGATAGGGCGGGCGGTCGGGATGGGTGACGACGCCATCGCGCTGCCGGGTCGCGCCCGCGCCCTCGGGCGCCAGAAACACGGTGACAAGGGCCGTTTGCAGGGCGGGAAAGCGCGCGCGCAAACGGGATAGCGCGCCTGCAAGAAAGTGTGCAGGCAAGTGGGTAAAAACCCCCCAGGCGATGGCAAAGTCGATGCTGTCGGGGATGGCGGGATAGGCAAACCCAGCGTCCTCGATCAGTTGACCGGGAGACAGGCGGTCCTTTTCTGCCAGCTCCAGCTCATAGCCGCGCTGCATCAGGTCCGCCGATTGGTCGGTGCCCCAGTAGTTGCCCGGATCGAGGTAGGGCACCGCCTTGCACCCCAGCCGCAGCGAACCGCAACCGATGTCCAGCAGGCGGTGATGCGGTTGCAGCCCGGCCTCCAGCAGCACGCGCATCTGCGCCTCGCCCGTCTCATCCCAGCGGCCGCCGACAATATCGCGGTGCCGTCCGCGTGCGAGTTCGCGGTCGTAAAAGCCGGGGACGAGGTAGGGAGAGATGGGACGGGTCATGTCTGCTGGCAAGCGCCGGGGGTTTCACACCCCCGGACCCCCGTGGGATATTTATGAACAGATGAAAGGGTCAGGGTTTGGCTGCCTTCTGCGCGATGGCGAGCATCAGTTGGGTGGCCTTTTCCATGTCTTGCAGGCTGATCCATTCCAGGGGGCCGTGGATTTCCTGCATTCCGGTGAAGAGGTTGGGGCAGGGCAGGCCCATTTCGGTCAGCCGCGAGCCATCGGTGCCGCCCCGGATCGGGACCGAGACCGGATCAAGCCCGATGGCGCGGGCGGCCTCGCGCGCCAGATCGACCGGCGTCATGTCTTTTTCCAGCCAGTAGCGCATGTTGCGGTATTGCGGCTTGATGGTGCAGGTCACGCTGGCGCGCGGCTCGGACGCCTGGATGGCGGCGCAGATGGCGCGCAGCAGGTCGCCCTTTTGTTGCAGCCCCTCCAGTTCGAAGTCGCGCAGGATGAACTTGAGTGTCATCTCTGACGATCCGCCCGTCATCTCGGTGCAGTGCAGGAAACCTTCTCGGCCCTCGGTCACTTCGGGCTGCTGGGTCGCTTGCGGCAGAGCGGCGATGATCCGGGCGGCAAGGGTAGTGGCATTGACCATCTTGCCCTTGGCAAGGCCGGGGTGAATCGAGACGCCGGTCACGGTAACCACCGCGCCATCGGCCGAGAAGGTCTCATACTCGATCTCGCCCACCGCGCCGCCGTCGAACGTATAGGAAAAATCGGCGGCAAGGTCGGCGGGCAGGCGTTTGTCAACACCGCGGCCGATCTCTTCATCGGGGGTGAAGGCGATGCGAATCGTCGGGTGCGGCGCGTCCGAGGCCAGAAGCTGGCGCGCAGCCGTCATGATCACCGCAATCCCGGCCTTGTCATCGGCGCCAAGCAGGGTAAGGCCCGAGGCGGTCACGATGTCATGGCCCAGCTTTTCGGCAAGGTGGGGCGAGGTTTCAGGGCTGAGGGTCAGCGCCGGATTGTCCGGGTAACTGATCGGGCCGCCGTTATAGCCACGGATCACGCGGGGTTTGACCCCTGTGGCGTTGAACTGCGGCGCGGTATCCATATGGGCCAGAAAGCCCACCACCGGGCCCGGCGCGGTGCCTGGCAGGGTGGCGATGACGGTGCCGTATTCGGTCAGCCGTACGTCAGCCGCGCCGATCTGGGCCAGTTCCTGCACCAGAAGATTGGCCATGTTCAGCTGGATCGCTGTCGAGGGCGAGGTGGGGCTGTCCTCGTCGCTTTGGCTGTCGATGGCGCAATAGCGGGTCAGGCGCGATTCGAGTTCGGCAATGATCTGGGGGGTGTCGGGCATGATGGGTCTCCTGCCGCCGGATGTGGCGGCAGGCGCGGGGCAGAGTCAACGCCCCGCTATTCCTTCTTGCGGGCCTCGGCGGCGGCTTTCATGCGGGCCAGAAGTTCGGCCTTGGCGTCGGGCTTTTGCGCGGGCGCGCCCTTCAGCGTGGCGCGTTTCGGGCGCGGGGCGGATTTTGCGGCACTCGCGCTGCCGGATTTGGAATAGTCCATCTGTGCCTCCTGTTGTCGATGGGATGCCCCAATCGCGCCCGATGGGCAAGAGGGATGCGCCGGGCGAGGCGGGGAAGGCAGGCGAAAGCCCCGCGGCAGAGACCTGCGCGTGCACCCGAAAGGCGCTTGTAAAAAGGCCGATTTTGGCCTATTCAGGGTCGGCTACGTTCTTCACTGTCGACTGTCTCCTTCTGGCTTCAGTTTTCGATTGCGGACTGACTGGCCTGGCCATCGCAATAGTGCGGGTGGCAAATTTAGGAGATATCACGATGGCCAACGGCACCGTGAAATGGTTCAACGCTACCAAGGGTTACGGCTTCATCGCCCCCGAGGGTGGCAAGCGCGACGTGTTCCTGCACATCTCGGCGATCGAACGTGCTGGTCTGACCGCCCCGAAGGACGGCCAGGCTGTGACCTTCGACATCGAAGCTGGCCGTGACGGTCGCGAGTCGGCTGTGAACCTGAAGTTCGCATAAGCGGATTTGTCCGAATGGGCGGGAAAGGCGGCCTTCGGGCCGCCTTTTTGTATGTGGCTCAAGAGCTAATGCCCCTTGATGATAAACCAAAGCAGAATGATTTCCCTGCAAAGCCTAATAAGTTGAATCAGATTGGTCGGGCTTCCGAGAAACCCTCGTATCTTCGACAGCATGGAGGTGCTTTTGTCGGGGTGCTTGTAGCTATTTTGGGCACGGCTACGGGGCTTGTTTTTGCCGGAAGATAGCTTTTTCGACATCGGACGCACTCATCGCTTGGCCCAATGCGCGAACCTGCGCTGAGAGGGCTGATTGCAATAAGCGACACATCCTATGGCGCTGCTATATTTTGGGGCTATCCGCCCGCAACACCCATTATCTGCGAGGTGAAATGTCATTACAAGTTAATCTTGATGGTAGTTTTCAAAGATGCAACTTCAGCCTAAACAAAAACGCGCACCCCATGGGGATGCGCGTTTCATTCCGTAGGGTGCGTGCTCTGCACGCCCCCCTTACGCCAGCGACGGGTCGATGGCCTTGCAGGCGGCAACCAGGCCCTTCACCGCGTCGATCGACTTGTTCATCATCGCCTGTTCGTCGGCGTTCAGCTTGATGTCCACAATCCGCTCGACACCGCCAGCGCCCAGGATGGTCGGCACGCCGACATACATCCCGTTCAGGCCATATGCGCCATCGACATAGGCGGCGCAGGGCAGCAGGCGCTTTTGGTCCTTGAGATAGGCTTCCGCCATTTCAATCGCCGAAGCGGCGGGGGCATAGAAGGCCGAGCCGGTCTTCAGCAGGCCGACGATTTCCGCCCCGCCGTCACGGGTGCGCTGCACGATGGCGTCCAGCTTTTCCTGCGTGGTCCAGCCCATGGCGACCAGATCGGGCAGCGGGATGCCGGCGACGGTGGAATAACGGGTCAGCGGCACCATCGTGTCGCCATGGCCGCCCAGAACGAAGGCGGTGACGTCCTTCATCGAGACGTTGAATTCCACCGACAGGAAGTGGCGGAAGCGACCGGCGTCCAGAACGCCCGCCATGCCGACCACCTTGTTCGCGGGCAGGCCCGAGAATTGTTGCAGCGCCCACACCATCGCATCCAGCGGGTTGGTGATGCAGATGACAAAGGCGTTCGGGGCATGGGCCTTGATGCCTTCGCCGACCGACTTCATGACCTTGAGGTTGATGCCCAAAAGGTCATCGCGGCTCATCCCCGGCTTGCGCGGCACACCGGCGGTGACGATGCAGACATCGGCGCCCGCAATGTCCTCATAGCTGTTGGCGCCCTTGAGGCTCGCGTCAAAGCCTTCGACCGGGCCGGACTGCGCAATGTCCAGCGCCTTGCCCTGCGGGGTTCCTTCGGCGATGTCAAAGAGGATCACGTCCCCAAGTTCCTTGATCGCTGCGAGATGGGCGAGTGTGCCGCCGATCTGGCCAGCGCCGATAAGCGCAATCTTCGGTCGTGCCATGGCTGGAATCCCCTTTGGGTCTGGTAACTGACGCGGGGTTGGTAAGCCCAAACTTACCTGCCGCGCAAGCCTTCGCATCTGCGGCAAGGCGTGCAGGATTGCCCAATCTGCCGGTTTTGCGCTAACACCTGCCGCAAATCGGGGGGCAGGGCTTGGGCGGATGGGAATTCTGGGCGGTCGCCACCGTTGCCGCCGTGATGACGGGCATGGGCAAGGGCGGGCTGCCGATCGTCGGCGCGCTGGTGGTGCCGCTGTTGTCACTGGTGATCAGCCCGGTCGTGGCGGCGGGGTTGATGCTTCCGGTCTATGTCGTCTCTGACTGGTTCGGCCTTTATGCCTATCGCAAGGAATTCGATGGCCGCATTCTGGTCATCGCCATGGTGGGCATGACACTGGGGGTCGGTCTTGGCTGGGCCACGGCAAGACTTGTGCCCGAGGCGTGGGTGACGGCGCTTGTCGGGGTGATCTCGGTGGCTTTTGCGCTGAACCAACTTTTGCGCCGCCCCGCGGTCCTTGCCCCGCGTCGGGCCGAGGTAGCGCCGGGGCTTGCCTGGTGCACCGTCGCAGGCTTTACCAGTTTCGTCAGCCATACAGGCGGGCCGCCCTATCAGGTCTGGACCTTGCCACTGGGCATGAAAAAGGCGGTTTTCGCGGGCACCTCAACCATCGCCTTCGCCTATGTGAATGCGATAAAGCTGGTGCCCTATTTCCTGCTGGGGCAGATCAATCTGCACAGCCTGGAGCTGGCCGCGCTGTTGATGCCGATAGCAGCGGTTTCGGTGTTTCTGGGGGTCTGGCTGGTCAGGGTCTTGCCGGAACAGCTGTTTTTCCGTGTTGTCACCTGGTCGCTGCTGATCATCGGCGTGCAACTGATCTACAAGGGCATCTCAGCCGCGCTGGGCTAATGGGTGGGGCAGGGCACCCGCAGGCGCCCTGCCAGCGATGCGTCAAACCCGGTCGATGCCCTTCTTGACCGCATCGGCCGCCGATTTCACGGCGTCCTTGGCCTTGCCCATCAGTTGCTGGGCCTCGCCCTTGGCTTCCTGAACCTCGCCCTCGCTGCGCAGGCGGTCGTTCCCGGTTGCCTTGCCAATGGCTTGTTTGGCATTGCCGACGGCTTCGTTGGTCAGGCCCTTGATCTTGTCTGTGGTGCTGCTCATCACGAACTCCTTCGTTTGCAGACGGGGCGGCCCGTCGGGGCCGATGCGCGCTGCATGACAAGAAGGTAGGCTGCGTCGGGAACGGATCAACCGGGCAGCGGAGACGGGCCGGAAACCGGCGGACTCTTGCGAAATGCGATGGATTTTCGCGCCGCTTGCTGCCGATGCCCGGCCAAAAGGCTTGACCGTCAGGGCAAACGCTGGGTCAGGCCGGGCAGCGGCCAGGGGGCCGCCTGCGCCGCAGGCCAAAGCGCGCCGCCCCAGCCCGCCTGCATCACGAAAATCACGCCAACAAAGCCAAGCGACAGGGCAAAATGCGATTTTTCCATGGGGACTCCGGTGTCTTTTGTCGGGGCAGATTGCATCCCCTTGGGTAACGGGGTGGTTAACGACGCGCGCAAATTCTGCGTCGCAGAAATTTTAGCCTTGCCGGAAATGCCAAAATGCGCAGTCTGTGCGCAAGAAAATTGCCGGAGAGAATCATGTCCTCGCGCCCCTATCGCTCTGTCCTGTATATCCCCGGCTCGAAAGAGCGGGCTTTGGAAAAGGCGATGGGGCTGGCCGCCGATGCGATCATCTTCGATCTGGAGGACGCCGTCGCCCCCGAGGAAAAGCCCGCCGCGCGCCACCTGCTGGCCCGCGTCCTGACCGATTGGGATTTCGGCGCCCGCGCCCGGATCGTGCGGATCAACGGCTTTGATACCGAATGGGGCCGCGCCGATGCCGATGCGATCAGCACGGCCATCGCCGGGGGCGCAAGGATCGACGCGGTGCTGATCCCCAAGGTCAACAGCGCCGCCGATCTGGATGCCGTGGCCGACCGCGTTCCCGGAGCCGACCTTTGGGCCATGATGGAAACCGCGCTGGGGATGCTGAACGCTGCCGAAATCGCCGCCCATCCGCGCCTGAAGGGCATGGTCATGGGCACCAACGATCTGGCCAAGGAATTGGGCAGCCGGTTCCGGCCCGACCGTTTGGCCATGCAGGCCGGGCTGGGCCTGTGTCTGCTGGCGGCGCGCGCCTACGGCAAGGTGATTGTCGATGGGGTCTATAACGCCTTCAAGGACGAAGAGGGCCTGCGCGCCGAATGCGAGCAGGGCCGCGACATGGGCTTTGACGGCAAGACCCTGATCCACCCCGCCCAGTTGGAGATTGCCAACGCCGCCTTTGCCCCCAGCGCGGCAGAGCTTGATCTGGCCCGCCGCCAGATTGCCGCCTATGCCGAGGCCAAGGCCGCAGGGCAGGGCGTGGCGGTGGTTGACGGCAAAATCGTCGAGAATCTGCACATCGTCACCGCGAATGCGCTGATTGCCAAGGCAGAGGCTATTGCGGCTCTGGCTGGCTGACGGCAACGTGTGACCAGTTCACATCGTCGGAGCATATGATGCCTGTCCTGATCCTTGGCCTTTTGTTGTGGGTGCTGGCGCACACCTTCAAACGCATGGCGCCGGGGCTGCGAGCCAGGATGGGCGATGCGGGCAAGGGCCTCGTTGCCGCCTTGATCCTGCTGGGCGTGCTGCTGATGGTGATCGGCTATCGCCAGACCGAGTTCATCCCGATCTACAATCCGTTCCCCGGCGCGGGGCATGTGAATAACACATTGATGCTGATCAGTGTTTTCCTGTTCGGCGTTGGTGGGACCAAGGGCACGCTTTATACCCGGATGCGCCATCCGATGTTGTGGGGCGTGGTGGTCTGGGCCGTGGCGCATCTGTTGGTGAATGGGGATCTCGCCTCGATCGTCCTGTTCGGCTGCCTTGCCATCTGGGCCTTCATCGAGATGTCTTTGATCAATGGCGCAGGCCCCTGGCAACGCCCGGTGCAGGGCCGTGGCCTGAAAGGCGATGCGATGAACCTTGCAGGCACCGTGGTGATCATCGGGGTCGCCGCGATGATCCACCAATGGCTGGGCCACCCGGTTTTTCTGGGGAATTACTGATGAAACTCTATCGCTTTCTGTCGGATGATGACACCTCGGCCTTTTGCCACAAGGTGTCGCTGGCCTTGTCCAAGGGGTGGGAACTGCATGGCAGCCCGACCTATGGGTTCGATGCCGCGCGCGGGGTGATGCGCTGCGGGCAGGCGGTGGTGAAAGAGGTTCCGGGCAGCTACGCGCCCGATCTGAAACTGGGTGAGCAATAATCCGGGCCAATGGCCCGGAGCGGAGGACGAATGAAGACCAATCCGGGCCGTTTCTTTGAAGATTACCGCATTGGCGAGGTGATCGCCCATGCCGTTCCGCGCACGGTTTCGGGGGGCGAGCGGGCGATGTATCACGCGCTCTACCCCTCGCGCGGGGCGCTTTATTCCTCGGATGAATTCGCCCGCGCCAGTGGCCTGCCCGCCAGCCCGCTGGATGATCTGATCGCCTTTCATGTCGTATTCGGCAAGACGGTGCCCGACATTTCCCTGAACGCCGTGGCGAACCTTGGATATGCCGAGGGGCGCTGGCTTGCCCCGGTCTATGCGGGCGATACGCTGCGGTCGGAATCCGAGGTGATCGGGCTGAAGGAAAACTCCAACGGCAAGTCGGGCGTGGTCTATGTCCGCACCACCGGGCGCAATCAGCACGGGACGCCGGTGCTGGAATATGTGCGCTGGGTGATGGTGCGCAAGAACCGCGAAACCCCGGCCCCCGACCCTGTTGTTCCAAAACTGCAAGCCGTTGTGCCTCCAGAAGCATTGGTGATCCCTGCCGGTTTGGATTTCTCCAACTATGATTTCACCTTGGCCGGAGAGGCGCACCGCTGGGGCGATTATGCGGTCGGCGAAAAGATCGACCATGTGGACGGCGTGACCATCGAGGAGGCCGAGCATATGCTGGCCACCCGCCTGTGGCAGAACACCGCCAAGGTGCATTTCGACGCCACCTTCCGCGAGGATGGGCGGCGGCTGATCTATGGCGGTCACGTCATTTCTATGGCTCGCGCGCTCAGCTTCAACGGTCTTGCCAATGCCCAGATGATCGTGGCGTTGAATGCGGGGGCCCACGCCAATCCGTGCTTTGCGGGAGATACGATCCGGGCGTGGAGCGAGGTGCTGGACAAGGCGCCGACAACCGCCCCCGGTGTCGGCGCGATCCGGTTGCGACTGGTCGCCGTCAAGCAGGGGGCCGCCCCCTTTGCCTTGCGCGACGAGGCGGGCAAGTACCTGCCAGAGGTGCTGCTAGATCTGGACTATTGGGCCTTGATGCCGGTCTAGTCGAAAAAAATCCGCTTGGGGGCAGAATGGGGATTCATATCCCCAGCCAGTTGTGATTCACTACCTCAAAACGACTAACTGAGGTAGTGAGTATGACATTTCGCCCCTTCGCGGTGCTGGCCGCGTTATCCCTTGCCGGCGCGGCGCAGGCCCAAGGGTTCAACATCGAGGCCGGTGGCACGCTGATCTATTCGTTCAACCGCGACCACACACCCCTGTCGCCCGAGTTGCCGCGCCCAGATGGGGCCCGTGCCGACACCAAGGATGGCAACGCGCTGGAAGGGGCGGCCTATATCGAGGCGCAATTCGGCGGGCTTTATGGTGGCCTGCGTGGCTTCATCGCCCGCGAGACGGATATCAGCCGCGCCGACCTGTATCTGGGCTATCGCGGAACGACGGGACAGGGCTTTACCTACGACATAAGCTATACCCAGTTCTACTATCCCAAATCCGGCGGCGATTGCTGTGGTCAACTGGGTCTTGATGTTGGCGTGCCAATCGGTGCGCGCGGCACGGGCAAGGTTGATCTGGCAATCAGCCCGACCGATTCCGAGATATCGGCCGCGGTTGGGCTGGATTATGCCGTGACCGACCAACTGTCGGTCGGGGTCGATTACGGCATCTATGATCTGGACATCAGCTCGACCGAGCGGAAGTGGGAACTGGGCGCCGACTATGCCGTGAATGACCGGATCAAGACCGGCGTGGCCTGGCATGACGGTTCTGCGCAGGACGGTTTCCTGGCTGTGTCCATCGATTTCAAGACATCGTTGCTGTCACGCTAGTTTCCCCGGGTTTGTGATCACGCGCCAAAATTCCGTGATCACAAACCCGAAAAAATCGTGCTGATAGCGGAAACAGGCTGCATCTGCGGCATTGTCGGGCGTGACATGCGCGAATTTCGCGCTATTCAGGAACCGGAACAGCCGTAAGGCACCTGGGCGTATCGCTCAGGGCGCCCAGCCAAAAGGGATGCGACATGGCTAACGTCAAGCGGGTCGAACGACCCCTTTCCCCGCACCTGCAAATCTATCGTCCGCAACTGACCTCCTTCACCTCGATCATGACGCGCATCACCGGCAACGGGCTGATCGTCGGCGTCATCCTTGCGGTGTGGTGGCTGCTGGCGGCGGCAACCTCGCCCGAGTATTTTGCGGTGGCGAATGCTGTCTGCACCTCGTGGTTCGGCGATCTCGTCTTTGCCGCCTCGGCTTTGGGGGTGTGGTATCACTATCTGGCTGGCCTGCGGCATCTTTACTTCGATGCCGGTCACGGACTGGACGTGCCTACGGCGGAAAAGCTGGGCTGGGGCATCATCATCGGATCGGTCGTGCTGACCATCCTGACCATTCTGATCGTCTGACGGGGGCCGCCATGCGTTATCTGACCGATCGTAAGCGCGCCGAAGGCAAGGGGGCCGCCCATACCGGCACCGCGCATCATTGGCACATGACCGTCAGTGCTGTGGCGCTGGCCTTTCTGGTCCCGACCTGGCTTTACGTCTTTGGCCATGCGCTGGGCCAGCCGTATGAAGCGGTGCGCGCCACCTTTGCCCGGCCATTCCCCGCCATTCTGACCGCCCTTATCCTGATCGTCGGGATGCGCCATTTCGCGATGGGCGCGCAAATGATGATTGAGGATTATGCCCGTGGCACCGCCCGCAAAATGGCGGTGATCTTCGTCTATTCGCTGTCCGCCGTGATCGTGGCGACGGGGCTGTTTGCCCTGATCAAGATCGCGCTCTGAGGTTCGATGATGACCCAAGCCTATCCTTATGAGACTCACGATTATGACGTGGTGGTGGTCGGCGCCGGTGGTGCTGGCTTGCGTGCAACGCTGGGCATGGCCGAACAGGGCCTGCGCACCGCTTGCGTGACCAAGGTGTTCCCGACGCGCAGCCATACCGTGGCAGCCCAAGGGGGCATTGCTGCCAGCCTTGGCAACATGGGCCCCGATAGCTGGCAGTGGCACCTTTACGATACGGTGAAGGGCAGCGACTGGCTGGGCGACACCGACGCGATGGAATACCTCGCCCGGTCCGCCCCTGCGGCGGTGTATGAGCTGGAACATTACGGTGTGCCCTTCAGCCGCACGGATGAGGGCAAGATTTACCAGCGCCCCTTCGGCGGCCACACCACCGAATACGGCGAGGGCCCGCCTGTGCAGCGCACCTGTGCGGCCGCCGACCGCACTGGCCATGCCATTCTGCACACGCTTTATGGCCAGTCGCTGAAGGAAAAAGCCGAGTTCTACATTGAATTCTTCGCGCTGGACCTGATTATCACCGATGGCCGCTGCACTGGCGTTGTCTGCTGGAAGCTGGACGATGGCACGATCCATGTGTTCAACGCCAAGATGGTGGTGCTGGCGACCGGCGGCTATGGCCGGGCCTATTTCAGCGCAACCTCTGCCCACACCTGCACCGGCGACGGCGGCGGCATGGCGGCGCGGGCGGGCCTTGCCCTGCAAGACATGGAATTCGTGCAGTTCCACC
>DDEX01000028.1:0-20147 GCA_002336845.1 Rhodobacteraceae bacterium UBA1943 | reverse complement strand
CCATCGAAATCCGCGAAGGGCGCGGGGTTGGCCCGAACAAGGACCATATCCACCTGCACCTGAACCACCTGCCCAAGGAAACGCTGGACCTGCGCTTGCCGGGCATTTCGGAATCGGCCCGCATCTTTGCAGGCGTCGATCTGACCAAGGAACCGATCCCGGTTCTGCCGACGGTTCACTATAACATGGGCGGCATTCCCACGAACTATTGGGGTGAAGTGCTGAACCCAACGCCGGAAAACCCCGACGCGATCTTCCCCGGCCTGATGGCTGTGGGCGAGGCGGGTTGTGCTTCGGTCCATGGCGCGAACCGTCTGGGCTCGAACAGCCTGATCGACCTTGTGGTCTTTGGCCGCGCCGCCGCCATCAAGGCGCGTGAGGTGGTGGACCCGAAATCCGCCGTTCCCGCCACCAACAAGGCGGAGGTGGACAAGGCCCTGGCCCGGTTCGACGGGCTTCGCAATGCCAATGGCGCCATCCCCACCGCCGAGTTGCGGCTGGAGATGCAGCGCACCATGCAGGCCGATGCGGCAGTATTCCGCACCGACAAGACGCTGGCCGAAGGCGTTGAGAAGATGGAAAAGGTTGCCGCCAAGATGGCCGACATCAAGGTGACCGACCGCAGCCTGGTCTGGAACAGCGACCTGATGGAGACGCTGGAACTGACCAACCTGATGCCCAACGCCCTTGCCACCATTGTGGGGGCCGAGGCGCGCAAGGAATCGCGCGGCGCCCATGCGCATGAGGATTATCCGAACCGCGACGATGTGAACTGGCGTAAGCACAGTCTTGCCAAGGTGGACGGCAACAAGGTGACACTGGCCTTCCGCCCGGTGCATCTTGAGCCCCTGACGAAATACGAGGACGGCGGGATCGACCCCAAGAAGATCGCGCCGAAAGCTCGGGTTTATTAAGGGAACCCCGCCATGCGCGCCGCTCTGATCGTGACCAGCCTTCTTGCCCTTGCCGCCTGTGACCCCAAGGCCATGGTGGACAAGGTGGGCCAGCGTACCGCCGAAACGGTGGTGCGCCCGGTGGTGGGTGATTATCTGGCGGGCGCACAAGCCGATGGGGCAACGCGTTGCATCGTCGAAAATGCTGGGGGCGAAGACCTCAAGCTTTTGTCGCGCGATGTCGCGGTCGAGGCGGGCAGTGACACGGTGGCCAATGTGCTGCGCATCGCCGCCCAGCCCAATACCGCCGCCTGCTTTGCCCGTTCCGGCATTCCGCCGTTGCCAAGGGGGTAGGGGATGCGTCGGCTTTCCCTTCTGCTTTTTCTGGCGGCATGTGGGCCGGTCTCGGTCGAACAGGCCGAGAAATCCTGTCTGGAGCGCGCCAGGCTGGCCGCGCATCCGCGGGGCGAGGTGGCTTTGGGCGTGGGATCGGGCGGGCGCCATTACGGTGCCGTCGATATTACCATCTCGTCCGACTATCTGGCAGGCCGGGACCCTTCGGGTGTCTTCAATACCTGTGTCAAGCAACGCTCGGGGCAGATGCCGAACCGGCCCCTTTATGATCAACCCGGCTGGCGGCCGTAAGGCCCGCAGCCCCAGCGACGCCCTGTTTCAGGAAGGCAAGCCAAATGGTCCAGTTCACGCTTCCCAAGAACTCGAAAATCCGCACCGGCAAGACCTGGCCGCGGCCCGAGGGAAAGAACGTGCGCAAGTTCCAGATTTATCGCTGGAACCCCGATGACGGGAAGAACCCGCAGGTCGATACCTATTTCATCGACATGGACAAATGCGGCCCGATGGTTCTGGACGCGCTGATCAAGATCAAGAACGAGATCGACCCGACGTTGACCTTCCGCCGCTCGTGCCGCGAAGGCATCTGCGGTTCCTGCGCGATGAACATCGATGGCATCAACACGCTGGCCTGCATCTATGGGCTGGACGAGGTGAAGGGCGACGTGAAGATCTATCCGCTGCCGCATATGCCGGTGGTCAAGGATCTGATCCCCGACCTGACCCATTTCTACGCCCAGCACGCCAGCATCATGCCCTGGCTGGAAACCAAGACCAACACGCCGCAAAAGGAATGGCGCCAGTCGATCGAGGATCGCAAGAAACTGGACGGCCTTTATGAATGCGTGATGTGCGCCTCGTGCAGCACCTCTTGCCCGTCTTACTGGTGGAATGGCGACAAATACCTTGGGCCGGCCGCCCTTCTGCACGCCTATCGCTGGATCATCGACAGCCGTGACGAGGCGACGGGCGAGCGGTTGGACAACCTTGAAGACCCCTTCAAGCTCTATCGCTGCCACACCATCATGAACTGCGCCAAGACCTGCCCCAAGGGGCTGAATCCGGCCAAGGCGATTGCCGAGATCAAGAAGATGATGGTTGACCGGGTGGTCTGAACCAGAGGTCGCCGGGGGCGTGCGTGCGGTAAGGCGCGCCCTTCCCGCGTTGGGGCGCTATATCTCGGACAGCGGTCGTGTGCCTGAACCCGGGGTAAGGTTGCTTCGGCGGGGGCTGTGTCCGCCCGGCGGCCTGACCTAACCCAATGCTCGCAGCGCCTCTTGCGTGGTGGCGTCGAATTGCTCCATCCCCTCGGTCGTGGCGTGAATCTCATCGACAAGCACCGCCAGTTCGGCCTTTTCAGCCTCGCTGAAGGGGCCAGAGCGGCGGGTCAGACCCGAGATTGTCCGGCTGGTCGCCGGGCCTGTCGCATAGGTCCAGCCATACAAAAGCCCATGCGCCCTGGCATCGGCCAGAACGCCTTCGGGGTCTTCTGCGGCCAGATCGCCCCAGTCGATTCCGCCGCTGTGGGTCAGGCCCCAGCGCACCACCGGGTCAAACAACATATAGCCCTTTTCGCTGTATTGCTCGATCCATTCCTGGCTATAGGTGCGGTACAGCAGGCTGGGGCGTGTATAGCGGATATGTATGGCAAGGGCGAAACCGCTATCGCAGCTTGCGCGCAACCGCGCAATCAGATGCGCCATCTTATCTACGATTTGTCGGCCGTCGGCCATGTCACATCTCTTTGGGTGGGTTGTGTTAACCGGGCGTTACGGGCACAAGGGACGAGGAGAGGCTACGGCCAGATACAGGGAACAGCAACCGTCTTGACGCGATGAGTTTTCTGCAATCCGTAAAGGACCAGATCGACCTGATCGCACCGTCGGGTTTTTACGTCGCGCTGCGCGTCGGCTTCTCGTTTCCCGAGGCGGAAGAAAACCACCTGCCAGAGCCGTGGGTCGAATATTACACCGCCGAGGGCTTTGTGGTTGACGACCCGTCCCTGCGCTGGGTTTATCGCAATGCCGGGGCTGTTCGGACGTCGGATCTGGACTTGCCAGATCCGCGCCATGTGCGTGCCCATGCCCGCGTGTTCGGGTTGGGTTTCGGCGCGGTGGTGTCGGCCACGGCGAAGGGCGATGCCGGGCGGCGCAGCTATGGGCTGTTTTTCCGCGATGACCGTGATTTCACCGGGGCAGAGCTGGAGGCGCTTCTGCGCATCCTTACCGGCTTGCATTCGGGCCGCGACGAAGACCCCGGCCTGACCCAGGCCGAGATAGAGGCGCTGCGGATGCAGGCCCAGGGGTTGCGGTTGAAACAGATCGCCGGACTGCTGAATATTTCGGAAAGTGCGGTGAAGGCGCGGCTGAACAACGCCAAGCGCAAGCTGGGCGCCAAGACGCTTTCGCAGGCCTCATCACTGGCGGCGCAGCGGCGGCTGATCTGAAAGTTGGTAAATGGGAAACGGAGAGTTTCCTGAAATCAAAGCCTTAGACGTGTGAAACGTCAGGAAGTTCAACCTAAAGCGTAATACTGTGCCCTTGACAAAGAATTTGCCAAGGAGCGCGCCATGCACAACGTGACGTTCGACTTTTCGACCCTGCATCGTCACGGCACCGCCTTCTGGCAGTTCCTCGAGTTGCGCAAGAAGGTGTTCGTCGATGACCTCGGGTGGGACATTCCCCACAATGACGAGGTTGAGATGGACCAGTATGACACGCCGCTGGCGCAATATTCGCTGGTGATGAGGGATGGCAAGGTGGTGGGGGGCGCGCGGGCCATGGCCACAACGGCCAGTTGGGGCAGCCACACCTATATGCTGCGTGATGCCTGGTCGGGCAAGTTGCCCCATATTCCCGCCCATGTGATGAGCGTCGAGATCGCCTCGGCCGCTGTCTGGGAATGCACCCGGCTGGTGATCTCCGATGCGCTGACCGCACAGGCGGACCGCGCTCAATGTCTGGAGCTGATCGTGGATGGGCTGGTCGAAACCGCGCGTGCCGCAGGGGCGACCGAGATGATCTGCCTGTCGTCATTGGCGCTGATGCGGGCGCTGCGCCTGTTGGGCTATGACGTCAAGCGTCTGGGTGAGACCTATCGCAACGGCGAGGACGGGCGGGCCTATGCGGTGCTGGTGATGCCTGCTGAATATTCGCGCAGCCGCCAGCGGCGCAGTCAGCCTATTCCCTTTGCCCCCAGTGAGCGCCGGGCGCGTGCGCTGGCCTGATCGTGCCTTTTCTGCCGTGCGATTGCATGGCAGGAATGGGGCATGGTTCTGCTTCTGCCTTTGCTGCTGGTCGGCGTCTTTGCCTATATGTGGTTTGCCCGTCGGGGCAGCACCCTGATGCGCGATTGCCTGTGGCGCATGGATCGCGGTCTTGGCCCCGATATGTGGCGCTGTGCCGCTTGCGGGGCCTCCTGTCGGGTTGTGAAGGGCAAAGAGCCGCGTCAATGTCTGCGCGCAAGCCCGAAGGTGCCCGATGAAGCCTGATCACCCTGACCATGCCGCCCCTGCCGATGCCGTCGCCCGCCGTGCCATTCGTCCGGTTATCTGCTATCCGGTAGAGGGGTTGCCGCGCCCCGACCTTGCCCCCTATCGCGCCACGCGCGCGGGGTGGGAGCGGGTGGCCGAGGTTCTTGTGCCCGCGCGCGAGGCCCGCTGCTTTGACGTGCCAGCAGGTCATTTCTTTCGCATCACCAGCGTTGAAGGGCCGCAGGTGGGCGACCTGAACCTGTGGAGCGCGGCGGATCTGTCAGAGCGCTTCTTTTCCGGCAAGACCCGCGCCCTGCATGGCACGCATCTTTCGACCGGCGACCGGATGTGGTCGAGCTTGCCCCATATGCGGGCGATGGCAACGATCACCGATGACACGCTGGACTGGTACGGGTTCGACGACTTCGGTGGTTCGGTTCATGACGTGATCGGCACACGCTGCGACCCCTATACCCACAACCTCTTGTCGGATGGCGGGCAATATCATCATTGCTGCCATTCCAACCTGACCCGCGCGCTGGCCGACCGCACCGGCCTGCCGTTGCCGGTCTGTGAGCTTCATGTCCATGACGTGCTGAATGTGTTCATGTGCACGGGCTTTACCCGCGACACCGGGCAGTATTTCATGAAGGCAAGCCCGGTGCGCCCCGGTGACTACCTTGAATTCTTTGCCGAAATCGACCTGCTGGGCGCCCTGTCGGCCTGCCCCGGCGGGGATTGTTCGGCCGAGCATTCCTCGGATCAGGCGGCCTGTCATCCGCTGTTGGTTCAGGTGTTCCGGCCCAAGGCGCCGCCCGTGGGCTGGCAGCCTTCCGCCCCGAACGGATATGACCGGACGCATGGCCGCTGATGGTAAGGGGGGCTGTCTGCCCCCCAACGGCGCGTGCCGCGCCTGCCCCCCGAGGATATTTTTGCCAAGATGAAGATCAGCAGTAGCGTTCGATCGCCAGAAGCTGATGGTCGCCGTAGCGGTCGCCTTCGGCCCAGCCGGGGGGCAGCAGGCGGTCGATCTCTGCCCAGTCCTGTGGCGTGAAGCGGATGTCGGTGGCCTGCGCCCATTGCCGCAGGTTTCTGGCGTAGCGCGTGCCTGGAATTGGGATCAGGTGGTCGCCCTGTTGCAGCACCCAAGCCAGCGCCGCAGCGGGGGTTGACCAACCGCGTTCAGCGGCAAAGGCGCGGAAGGCGGCGAGTTTGGTGAGGTTCTGAGAAAAGTTCGGCTCGGTAAAGCGCGGGTTGGTGCCGCGAAAGCCGTCCTCGGGCCGGGAGATCGGCGTGTCGCCCAGCATACCGCGCGCGAGCGGCGAGAAGGGGATGAAGGCGATGCCAAGTGCCTTGCAAGTCTGGATCACGCCCAGTTCCGGCGCCCGCGTCCACAGAGAGTATTCGTTCTGCACCGCCGTCACTGGGTGGATCGCGTGGGCGGCGCGAATGGTGTAGGGCGCGACCTCGGACATGCCATAGCCGCCGATCTTGCCCTCTTCGATCAGGCGCGAGAGGGTGCCGACGACCTCCTCCAGCGGGCGGGCATGTTCGCGGCGGTGGATGTAGAACAGCTCCACATGGTCGCGGCCAAGGCGTTTCAGCGATTTTTCCAGTTCGGCCCGCAGATGCGCCTCAGAGTTGTCGATCCGCCGTTCCGGGTCGGCGACAAAGCTGGCCTTGGTTGCCAGGGTGACCTGCGGCTTACGGCTGGCCAGCCACTTTCCAAGCACCGTTTCGCTGATACCCATGCCGTAGATATTTGCAGTGTCGATGAAGGTGATGCCGGTTTCCAGCATGGCATCGAGACAGGCGAGGCTTTCGGCCTCATCCGTTGCGCCGAAGATGCCACCGAAAGACATGGCGCCAAGGCCGATGGCGGAAACCATTGGCCCGGTTGCGCCCAGTTTGCGCTGCTGCATGATTGGTCCTTTTCGTGAGGGGATCGCATCAGACCCCCACGAATCGGATCATTCAAGGGTTCATGTAGTGCAGGCCGCCAAATTTTTGCCGCAGCGCGGCGGTGCGGGGGGCAAGGGTGGCCGGATCGTTGCCGCGCAGGCCCTCGGCGATCAGATCGGCCAGGGCGGAGGCGTCTGCGGGCGTTACGCCGCGCCGCGCCAGTTCGGGCGTGCCGATGCGAAGGCCGTTCAGGTCGCCGGCGACCGGGGCGATGGGCAGGCCGATGCCGCAGGCGAGGAAGCCTGCCTTGCGCAGCGTCTTGGATGCCGCCTGACCACCGCCGAAGGCTGCCGCCTCGATGGCGAACTGGTGGCTTTGGGTCATGCCCCGGTTCGCGCCGAAGACGGGCAGGCCCCGGTCGGCCAGGGCGGCGGCAAGGGCTTGTGCCAGATCGACCATCGCCCGGGCATAGGCGGCCCCATGGTCGCGCCAGTCCAAAAGGCCGATCGCCAGCGCCGCCGATTTCGCCGCGTCGAAATTCGCGGTCATGCCGGGAAAGGCGATATGGTCCAGTGCCTCGGCAATCGCGGCCTCATTGGTCACGATCAGGCCACCGGCCGGGCCACCAAGGGATTTGTAGGTGGACATCGTCATCAGATGCGCGCCCATCACCAGCGGGTTGGCCCAGACGCCACCCGCGATGATGCCGCATTGGTGGGCTGCGTCGAACAGCACCTTGGCACCCACGGAATCGGCAATCGCCCGCACCTCTGCCACCGGATGGGGGAACAGGTTCAGGCTGCCGCCAACGGTGATGACCTTGGGCCGCACCCGCGCCGCCAGTTCGGCCAGCGCCGGAATGTCGATGGTATAGCCGTCGGCGTTGACCGGGGCGTCATGGGTGACAAGGCCGTAAAGCCCGGCGCATCCGGCTTTGTGATGGGTAACATGGCCGCCCACGGCGGGAGGTGGCGCAATGATCGCATCGCCAGGTTTCGCCAGCGCCATGAAGCCGTAGAGGTTGGCCAGCGCACCGGAACCGACGCGGATTTCGGCATATTTCGCACCGAACACCTCGGCGGCGAGTTCGGCGGCGATGACTTCGATCTCTTCGATCGCCTCCAGTCCCATCTCATATTTGTCGCCCGGATAGCCCAGGCTGGGGCGGCTGCCCAAGCCACGGGCCAGTGCCGCTTCGGCGCGCGGGTTCATGATGTTGGTGGCGGGGTTGAGGTTGAAGCAATCGCGGTCGTGGATTTCGCTGTTGCGGGCAATCAGCGCCTCGATCCGGTTGGCGACCTGAGCTGACGGTGCAGCCGTGTCGGCGGCAAGGCGCTGGATATAGGTCTCGCAGGCGGCGGGAACCCAGGGGCGGGGGGCGAGGTGGGGCATTGGCATCTCCTTTTGCCCGATCATGTGGGGCAGGGGGCTTGCGGGCAAATCAGAATTGCGGAAATCTAGGGTCAGGAAATCTATGCCATGCCGGTTGCGCCGCCCCGCCCCAAAGACCTTGCACTGAACGCCCTGAGGGCGTTTGAGGCGGCGGCGCGGCTGGGCGGTTTTGCCGCGGCGGCGGCAGAGTTGGGCGTGACACCGGGTGCTGTGACGGCGCATGTCAAGGCGCTGGAGGCGCGGCTTGGCGCCGATCTGTTTCAGCGCGGCGCCAAGGGGGTGGAGTTGACGGCGCTGGGCGCGCGCGTCCTGCCTGCGTTCACCGAGGCCTTCGATGCGCTGGGCCTTGCGCAGCACGTCCTGCGGGCCGAGGCGGCCCCCCGCGCTGTTCATATCGCCACGCTACCCGCCATTGCGCAACTGTGGCTGTCGCCCCGGCTGCCTGCCTTGCGTGCGGCCATGCCCGAGGTGGCGATCTCGATCACCGCGATGGAGGTCCCGCCCAACCTGAAGCGCGCACCCTATGACCTGAGCCTGTTTCCCGGTGATCAGGGGCAGGTTGTCGCCGAGGACTGGTTGTTTCCGGTTTGCGCGCCTGCCATGGCCGCTCAACTGCGCAATCCCGAAGACCTGCGCAACCTGCCTTGTCTGATGGATCTGGCATGGTCCGACGATTGGCGGCTTTGGGCGGATCAGGCGATGCCTGGCCAACCCTTTGCCCCGCGCGGCCCGGCCTTTTCGCTTTATGCGCTGGCAGTGGAAGAGGCGGTGAATGGCGCTGGGGTGCTGATGGCACATGGTGCGCTGGTGGCGGGGCATCTGGCGCGCGGGGCGCTGGTGGCGCCGCTATCGCATCGCGTGAAACTGCCGCAGGCGCTGCGGCTGTGGTCGGCCCGCCCCTTGCGGGCCGGGCAGCCGGTGGAACGGGTGGCCCGCGCGCTGGGCGCTAGCTGAAGGCCGCTTCCAGCGCGACCTCGACCATCGCGCCAAAGCTGGTCTCGCGCTGATCGGCAGGCAGCGCCTCATGCGTCAGGATATGGTCAGAGATAGTCAGCACCGCCAGCGCCCGGCGGCCATGGCGGGCGGCGAGATGATACAGTTCCGCCGCCTCCATTTCCACACACAGGCAAGCGTGGCGCTGCAATTGTTCGTTGAGGTCGGGGCGTTCGTCATAGAAGGTGTCCGAGGAATAGATGCCGCCGACATGCACCGGCACGCCGATTTTCAGCGCCGCCTTGTGGGCCGCCGACAGCAGCCCGAAATCGGCGACGGGCGCAAAGTTCAACTCGCGGAAGATCGAGCGTGACGGATTGCCAAGGGTCGAAGCCGCCTGTGCCAGAACCACGTCGCGCACCTTGACATGGGGTTGCAACGCCCCCGCCGAGCCGATGCGGATCAGCGTCTGCGCGCCGTAATCCTTCATCAATTCATTGGCATAGATCGACAAGGACGGCATCCCCATGCCGCTGCCGTGAATGGTCACCCGATGCCCCCGCCAGGTGCCGGTATAGCCCAGCATCCCGCGCACCTCGTTCACCAGAACCGGATTTTCCAAGTATTTCTGTGCCGCCCAGCGGGCGCGGTAAGGGTCGCCCGGCAAAAGAACGGTTTCGGCAATCTCGCCGGGTTTCGCGCCGATGTGGAATGTCATGCAGGCCTCCGTTTGCTGCCCAAGGCTAGCGTCCTGACGTCGCATAAGGAAGGCCCGGACTTGCCAGTGCAGCTGCGTGCGCATAAGGCGCTGCAACCGGATGGAGGGTGCTATGGCCGACGACGAGTATGTTTATGACGAAGCCACCGGCGAATGGCGCCCGGCCTCGGAACTGGCGGCAGAGGCGGCGCGGCGCGTGGTCGATGCGGCAGGCAACCCTTTGGCCGATGGCGATGCCGTGACGCTGATCAAGGATCTGAAGGTCAAGGGCACCTCGACCACGCTGAAACAGGGCACCGTGATCCGTTCCATCCGGCTGACCGACAAGGATGACGAGATCGACTGCCGTCATGACACGATCAAGGGGCTGGTCTTGCGGACAGAGTTCGTTCGCAAACGTTAGCCCGTCAGGCGGCGATCTGGCCCGCCATCTGGGCAAAGCCTGTCGCATTCGGGCAGAACTCGGCATCGCGTGGCCGCGACAGCTCACCCCGTTCCAAGACCAGCGCACAGGCGCCACGATCCTTGCAGTGGCCGCAGGTGTGCAACATGTCGATCAACTGGCCGTGGTCTGCGCGCAGCGTGGCCTCATCGACGCCGAATATGGCGGCCATGGCCGTCACGCGCTGGTCGATGTCGCGCGGCATCCGCACGAAATCCTCAAGTTGCGCACGCGTCACCCCGATGTCGTCAAGGTCGCGGTCGCTCAGGGCATCGACCTGCCGGATCTCGTCCCAACGGCGGATAAAAGCCTTGATACGTTCAAACATCTGCGCCTCCATTCGTGTTGGCGCAGATATGGCACGAGCTGCGGAAACCGCCTTGATCTGGCGCAAAATGTGCGCGTCGGTCAGGCGGCTTGTGACGATATTTCGTCAACGATGCGGGTGATATCGACCATGATCTTGTTCAGTTCGAAATCCTTCGGCGTATAGACCGCCGCCACCCCCATGGCACGCAGGGCGCGCGCGTCCTCTTCGGGGATGATGCCGCCCACGATCACCGGGGTGTCGGCCTGTCCGGTGGCGCGCATCCGCTCCATCACTTCGGCGATCAGGGGCAGGTGGCTGCCTGACAGGATCGACAGGCCGACGACATGGGCGTTTTCCTCAGCGGCGCGGCTGACGATCTCGGCGGGGGTCAGACGGATGCCTTCATAGGTGATGTCCATGCCCACGTCGCGGGCGCGGGCGGCGATCTGCTCGGCGCCGTTGGAATGTCCGTCAAGGCCGGGCTTGCCGACAAGGAACTTCAACCGGCGGCCCAGCTTGGCCGAAACCGCATCCACCGCCTCACGGATCGGTTCCAGCCCCTCGGTGCGGTTCGACGGGTTGCGCGACACGCCGGTCGGCGCGCGGTATTCGCCGAAGGCGGCACGCACCACCGCGCCCCATTCGCCGGTGGTCGCGCCCGCCTTGGCGGCGGCGATCGAGGGCGGCATGATGTTGGCGCCGGTCTGTGCGGCTTGACGCACGGCCTCCAATGCCGCCTTCACCTTGGCGTTGTCGCGGGTGCTGCGCCACGCCTTCAGGCGCGCGATCTGGTCGGCCTCGGCGGCCTCATCCACCACCATGATCGCGCCGTCGCCAGCGGTCAGGGGCGAGGGCGCGGCCTCGGTCCAGCGGTTGACGCCGACGACCACGGTTTCCTTGGCTTCGATCCGGGCGATACGCTCGGCATTCGACTCGACCAGACGGCCCTTCATATAGTCGATCGCGGCGACCGCGCCGCCCATCGCGTCGATCTGTGCCAGCTCGGCCCGCGCGCCCTCTTTCAGCGTGGCAACCTTGGCATCCACCACCGGGTTGCCATCGAACAGGTCGCCATATTCCAGAAGGTCGGTCTCGTAGGCCAGAATCTGTTGCATCCGCAGCGACCATTGCTGATCCCAGGGGCGCGGCAGGCCAAGCGCCTCGTTCCACGCGGGCAGTTGCACCGCCCGCGCACGGGCCTTTTTCGACAGGGTGACGGCCAGCGTTTCCAGCAGGATACGGTAAACGTTGTTTTCCGGCTGCTGCTCGGTCAGGCCAAGCGAGTTCACCTGCACGCCATAGCGGAAGCGGCGATACTTGGCGTCGGTCACGCCATAGCGGTCCAGCAGCAGCTCATCCCACAGATCGACAAAGGCGCGCATCTTGCACATCTCGGTCACGAAGCGGATGCCGGCGTTCACGAAGAACGAAATCCGCCCGACCATGTTCGGGAAATCTTCTGCCGCGACCTTGCCCTTCAGGTCATCCAGAACGGCGCAGGCGGTGGCAAGGGCAAAGGCCAGCTCTTGCTCCGGTGTCGCCCCGGCCTCTTGCAGGTGATAGGAACACACGTTCATCGGGTTCCATTTCGGCAGGTTCTTCTGCGTATAGGCCGCGATGTCGGTGATCATCCGAAGGCTGGGCTTGGGCGGGCAGATATAGGTGCCGCGCGACAGGTATTCCTTGATGATGTCGTTCTGCACGGTGCCTTGCAGGGCGGCAATGTCGGCGCCCTGTTCCTCGGCCACGGCAATATAAAGCGACAACAGCCAAGGTGCGGTGGCGTTGATCGTCATAGAGGTGTTCATCTGCTCCAGCGGAATATCCGCGAACAGCGCCCGCATGTCGCCCAGGTGGCTGACCGGAACGCCCACCTTGCCCACCTCGCCGCTTGACAGTTCATGGTCGCTGTCATAGCCGGTCTGGGTCGGCAGGTCGAAAGCCACCGAAAGACCCGTCTGACCCTTGGCGAGGTTGGTGCGATACAATTCGTTCGAGGCCGAGGCGGTCGAATGGCCCGCATAGGTGCGAAACAGCCACGGGGTTTCCTTCTGCGCCTGCATCTTTCGGCCCTCCTGAATCGAATTGGCAATATTATTTCGCCGATGGCCAGATAGGCGACATTTTCAGCCGTTGTCAATCGCTGCGCTGCGGCGTCAGCGTTTGACGCGCTGCGACTTTCCGGCAAGGCTGGCGTGATGTTTCAGCCGATTGCGCTCCCCCTGTGGCTTCTGGTTCTGATTCTCGGCTTTGCCGGGGTCACCTTTGCCTCGCATTTCCTGTTTCCCTCGGTGCGCTGGTTCTTTCGGGGGCGGGCGGAAAAGGCGCTGGCGCGGCTGAACGCACGGCTGGATCGGCCGATTGAATTTTTCAAGATCGCCCGGCGGCAGGATATGATCGTGCGCCTGTCCTACGACCCCAAGGTGCTGGAGGCGGTGACCGATTACGCGCAAGAGGCGGGTATCCCGCCCGAGGTCGCATTCGAGATGGCGCGGCGTTATGCGCGCGAGATCGTGCCCTCGTTCTCGGCCACGCTGTATTTCGGCGTGGCGATCCGGCTGGCGCGCTGGTTAAGCCGGGGCCTTTACCGGGTGCGCGTCGGCAAGGTGGACCGCGAACTGGGCCAGATCGACCCGAAGGCGACCGTGGTCTTCGTGATGAACCACCGCTCGAACATGGATTATGTGCTGGTGACATGGCTGGTCGCCAACCGTTCTGCACTGGCCTATGCGGTGGGGGAATGGGCGCGGATCTGGCCGTTTTCGCGGCTGATCCGGGGGATGGGGGCCTATTTCATCCGTAGAAAGTCGCGCAATACGCTGTATCGTCGGGTCCTGGCGCGGTTCGTGCAGATGGCAACACAGGAAGGCACGACGCAGGCGATCTTTCCCGAAGGTGGGCTGTCGTTGGATGGTCGTGTGGGCGAGGCGAAGCTGGGCCTTCTCAGCTATATCGTGTCCGCCTATGACCCGACGGGGCGCGATGTGGTCTTCGTGCCGGTCGGCCTGGGCTATGACCGCGTGCTGGAGGACCGGATTCTGGTGCAGGCGGCAGCGGCGGGCGAGCGGCGGTTTCGCGGGCGCATCCTGACGACGGTCTGGTTCGGCGCGCGGGTGCTGTGGAAGATTTTGCGCAAGCGGTTTCCCGGCTTTGGCACCGCGGCGGCAGGGTTCGGCGCGCCGGTCTCGTTGCGGGCCTTCTACACCCGCACCCCTGACGCCCCGGTGGAAACCCTTGCTGCCACGCTGATGGCCGAGATTGCCCGCGTTGTGCCCATCACCCCCGGCCCCCTTGTCGCGGCGGCGCTGGCTGGCCTGCCCGCCGACCATGGTGCCTTGACCGCCGAGGTCGAACGGCTGGCTGAGGCGCTGGAGGGGCAGGGCGCGGTGTTGCGCCTGCCGCCTCAGGGATTCGCGGCGACGGTCGAGGAAGGGCTGGTGCCGTTCCAGAAACGTGGCCTTGTCGGCGGCGATCTGCGCCCAACGCCCGGATCTGCCCCGGTTCTGGCCTTTTACGCCGCTTCGGTACAGCAGCGGTTGCTGGGCGACGCTGCGGCGCGGCAGACATAAAATTACAATAAGTGCCATAGTAGTATTGCAATATTGCGCAAGCGGCCATATTCCTTCGCCATTCCCGCCCCGATTCTGCGGTGCGGCGCAGCGAACAGGAGGCCCCGATGGCACTGGATACGATCAGCCCGATTGCGCCCTATGATGCGCCGGTGAAAGACCTCTATGAAATCGGCGAGATGCCGCCCCTGGGCCATGTGCCCGCCAAGATGTATGCCTGGGCGATCCGCCAGGACCGCCATGGTGAACCCGATACGGCCATGCAGGTCGAGGTGGTCGATACCTGGAAACTGGACAGCAACGAGGTGCTGGTTCTGGTGATGGCGGCAGGCGTCAACTACAACGGTGTCTGGGCCGCCCTCGGCGTGCCGATCAGCCCGTTCGACGGCCACAAGCAGCCGTTCCATATTGCGGGTTCCGATGCTTCTGGCATCGTCTGGGCCGTGGGTGACAAGGTCAAGCGCTGGAAGGTCGGGGATGAGGTGGTGATTCACTGCAACCAGGACGACGGCGACGATGAAGAATGCAACGGCGGCGATCCGATGTTCTCGCCCAGCCAGCGTATCTGGGGCTATGAAACCCCCGACGGTTCCTTCAGCCAGTTCACCCGCGTGCAGGCCCAGCAGTTGATGCCCCGCCCCCGCCATCTGACGTGGGAGGAATCGGCCTGCTACACGCTGACGCTTGCCACCGCCTACCGGATGCTGTTCGGCCACGCGCCGCATGACCTCAAGCCCGGCCAGAACGTGCTGGTCTGGGGGGCCTCGGGGGGGCTTGGCTCTTATGCGATCCAGCTTGTGAACACCGCTGGCGCCAATGCGATCGGCGTTATCAGCGATGAATCAAAGCGTGATTTCGTCATGTCGATGGGGGCCAAGGGCGTCATCAACCGTAACGACTTCAAATGCTGGGGTCAGTTGCCCAAGGTCAACAGCGAAGAGTACAACACCTGGCTGAAAGAGGCGCGCAAGTTCGGCAAGGCGATCTGGGACATCACCGGCAAGGGTGTGAACGTCGATATGGTGTTCGAGCATCCGGGTGAGGCCACCTTCCCGGTTTCGTCCCTGGTGTGCAAGAAGGGCGGCATGGTGGTGATCTGCGCCGGGACCAGCGGTTTCAACTGCACCTTCGACGTGCGCTACATGTGGATGCACCAAAAGCGCCTGCAAGGCAGCCACTTTGCCCATCTGAAACAGGCGTCTGCCGCCAACAAGCTGATGTGCGAGCGCCGGCTTGATCCCTGCATGTCCGAGGTGTTCCCTTGGGCCGAGATTCCCGCCGCCCATATGCTGATGCTGAAAAACAAGCACAAGCCGGGCAATATGGCGGTGCTGGTTCAGGCCCCGCGCACCGGGTTGCGCACGTTTGAAGACACGCTGGAGGCGAGTCTGAACCGCTGATCATGGAAATGCCGCAACCTCTGCGGGTGCGGCATTGCTATTGATCCCCGAATCCCGCCACTATGCACAATGCGCGATCATTCTTTCCGTGGCGGCCAAATTGTTTCCGCCACGGCTATGATCCGCGTCAAACGGTGGCGGCGGTTTCGGGGACTCGATGCACCACGACTGGATCTTCGATGTCCTGCGGGACTTGCAGGCCTATGCTTCGGCCAACGGAATGCCCGCCCTTGCCGCCAAGGCGGAAGAGGCGCTGCGCATCGCCGAGATGGAGCTGATTGCGCGCGGCTCTGACGCCGATCCCCCTGACGGGGCGCCCTTCATGCCGCATTAGCGTCTGGCCCTTCCGCACGCCTTCGCCTAGGGTTGCGCCATGCTGCCCACCGTGACCTTTTCCGACGACCAGGCCGAAGCCTTCGACCGTGTCGCGGCCGATCTGATGTCCATGGGCATCGACCTTGAAAACGCCACCCTGTCGCCCCGCACCGAGGGGAGGGCTTCGGTGCTGGCCGTCGTCGGCAAGGCGGGGTCGGGCAAGACGCTGCTGCTGGCGCATCTGACCAGGGCGATGCAGGCGGCGGGGGTGGAAATCGTCTCGGGTGATTACGAAGGGCGGCGCAGAAAAGAACGGCGCACCCTGGCCGTTCTGGCACCCACCAACAAGGCGGCAAGCGTGTTGCGGATGCGCGGCGTGCCAGCCACGACGATTCACCGCATCCTTTATACCCCGGTTTACGACCCCCAGTATGAACGCATCGCGGAATGGTTGACCGGGCAGGGTGAGCGTCCGGTGATCGAAGGGCTGACCGATCAGGCGCTGGATCGTGCCCATGCGTTCTATCAGCAGGTCGCCTCGGTTCCCGGTGCACTGGCAGCGGCCGGTCTGCGCGGCAGCGATTTCATCAAGGGCTGGAAGCGTCGGGAAGAGCCGCTGGATGTGGGCTTTGTAGATGAATCCTCAATGCTGGACGAGCGCCAGTTTGAGGATCTGAAGGAAATCTTCCCGACGCTGGTGCTGTTCGGCGACCCGGCGCAGCTTGCCCCGGTGGGCCAGTCGGGCGAGATGGTGTTCGACAGGCTGGGCGACAGCCGCAAGCTGATCCTGCACCGCATCCACCGGCAAACGCAGGATAATCCGATCCTCGATCTGGCCCATGCACTGGCCGATGACCGCATCGGCTTTCAAGAATTTGAAGACCTCGTGCAGGAAAAGGCAAAGGCCGATGACCGCGTGGTCTGGGCCGAGCGCGTCGATGCCGAAATGATGGCGCGCAGTCCGGTTCTGGTCTGGCGAAACGCCACCCGCATCCGCCTGATCACCGCCTTCCGCGCCGCCTTTGGGGCGCCAGAGGACGATCTGTTGCCCGGCGAGCCGCTGATCTGCGACGGTATCGAACTGCCGCTGAAACATCGCAAGAAGCGCATTGATCTGGAGGCGCGTGGCCTGATCAAGGGCGCACAGGTCATCTACCTCGGCCCCGGCAACCGTCCCGGCTTTGCCAAACTCCATGTCATCGGTGCCGAAGACCCGCAGTTTTCCGCCGCGAGTATCATCAAGATCGAAAAGCCTGACGAGGAAGAGCCCTTCATCCCCCATGCCGCCACCATGGGTGCTGCCTTCCTGCATGGCGCTGCGGTCACGATTCACAAGGCGCAAGGCAGTCAGTGGGAAAACGTGCAGGTCTTCGCCCCCGACCTTTACGCTGCCGCCATGGCCAACCGTACCGAAGCGGGCCTTCCGCTGTGGAAACGGCTGGCTTATGTTGCCATCACCCGCGCCGAAAAGCGGCTGTTCTGGATCGTGCGCAACCGCCTTGCCCGCCCGCAAGTGCCCCTGACCATCGACGACCTTCGGCAGGCTCCGGCACCCCTGAAACTTGAAACGCAGGAAGATCTGTCCTGACCCGCACGGGCTTGACCTTGCCTTGCCCCGCTGCCCATCATCTGTTCATAAATATCCCACGGGGTGCGACCATGGTTGCGCCACTGGTTCAAGAAACCATGGTCGCGGGGAGGTGTGAAACCCCCGGCCTTCGGCCTGCAAAAGGAAACCCAATGCGCTGCGTTTTCGTCCAGTTCCGCTGCACCCCCGGCAAGACCTATGAGGTGGCCGAGGCGATCTATGACCGAGAGGTCGTCAGCGAGCTTTATTCGACCAGCGGCGAATATGACCTGATCGCCAAGGTCTATGTGCCGGATGAAGAGGATGTGGGCCACTATCTGTCGCAGCGGCTGTTCGACATTTCTGGCATTCAGCGCACCCTGACCACGATGACCTTCAAGGCATTCTAGCGGGGGCGGGGGTAGGGTGCGGGCTTTGCGCGCATCCTTACCGCAACTTCGGCGGCCCGTCTTCCCGCGCCGCACGGACAAAGGCTGCGATCTTGCCGTGATCCTTCACCCCCGGTGCGCTTTCAACGCCCGAAGATACATCGACCTGCCGCGCATTGGTCAACCGCACTGCCTCGGCGACATTCTCGGGCGTCAACCCGCCTGCCAGCATCCACGGCCGCAGCCAGCGGCGCTGCGCCACCAGCCGCCAGTCAAAGGTCAGGCCGTTGCCGCCGGGCAGGGCGGCTCCCTTTGGGGGCTTCGCATCAATCAGCAACTGGTCGGCCACCAGCGAATAATCCAGCAGGGGCGCAAGATCGCCCTCATCCGCCACGCCCACGGCTTTCATGACCGGCAAGCCATAGCGCATGCGCACCTCTGCCACCCGCTCCGGGCTTTCGTGGCCATGCAGTTGCAGCATATCCAGCGGCACCGCCTCGACAATCGCGTCCAGCGTGGCATCATCGGCATCGACGACCAACGCCACCTTGCACAGGCCTTCGGGTGCCCAAAGCGTCAGTTCGCGCGCTTCGGGGATGGTCACGCTTCGCGGTGATTTCGGAAAGAAATTCAGACCGACATAGGCTGCCCCGGCGGCGGCGGTCACGGCTATGTCCTCGCGGGTTTTCAGCCCGCAGATCTTTACCCGAATGTCAGGCATCTATCGCGCCTTCGGCTTGTCGAGCAGGGCGAGGATTTCGTCCTTGGGCGGCGTGCTGGTCGAGTCTTTCAGCACTGCCAGTTCCCGCTCCAACTGGCTTACCTGTCGCGAGCCTTGCCTTGCCGCGCTGCGATGCTTGTGTTCGCGCGCCCATTCCCAGAAGAACCCGATCAGGATGCCGAAGGCCACCGCCCCCAGAATGATCAGGAACAAGGGCAGGTCGATCTGGAAATCCCGGCCCAAAAGTGCGGCCAGCCCCGCGGGCAGCGCCTTCAGCGTCACCACGGAACGGTTGGCAATGGCCACGGTCAGCAGCGACAGAGCCAGAATGGCAAGGATCAGATAGCGCAGGTAACGAAACATGGCGGCCCCGGCAATGACTGTCGGGCCTTTATCGGCCAGCGCGGGCCGGGGTGCAAGGCGGCTATTCGGCGCCGTTCAGCCGTTCGCGCAGCAGTTTGCCGGTTTTGAAGAAGGGCACCTTCTTCTGATCAACCTGAACCGCCTCGCCAGTGCGGGGGTTGCGCCCGGTTCGGGCATCGCGCGCCTTGACCGAGAAGGCACCAAAGCCGCGCAGCTCTACCCGGTCGCCCTTGGCCAGCGCCTCGATGATTTCCTCGAAGACCGTGTTCACGATCCGCTCGACATGCCTTTGGGTCAGATGCGGGTTTTCGTCTGCAATCTTCTGGATCAGTTCTGATCGGATCATCCGATGTCCCCCTGTGGCCACCTCGGTCTGTGGCCGACCGTTCGGTGAGAATACGCTTTGCGATTAGGACTATAGGCAAATTTCGCGGTCACACAAACGATTTCGCCATTGCGTTGACCAATGCGAAAGGCCCCGCCGGGGCGGGGCCTTTCATTGTTTCGTCGCTGTCGCCAGTGGCGATCAGCTGCGGTCCTTCAGGGCCGCGCCGAGGATGTCGCCCAGCGAGGCGCCCGAATCGGACGAGCCATACTGTTCCACGGCTTCCTTTTCTTCGGCGATCTCGCGCGCCTTGATCGACAGGCCCAGACGGCGGGTCTTGGGGTCGATGTTGGTGACGCGCACGTCGATCTTGTCGCCGACCGAGAAACGCTCGGGGCGCTGGTCGCCACGGTCGCGGCTCAGGTCCGAACGGCGGATGAACGACTTGGCGCCGTTGTATTCCACCTCGATGCCGCCGTCTTCGATGGCGGTCACTTCGACGGTCACGATCGAGCCGCGCTTCACGCCATCAACGGCGTCGGTGAAGGTGTCTTCGCCAACAGCCTTGATCGACAGCGAGATACGCTCTTTCTCGACGTCAACTTCCGAAACGGCGGCCTTGACGGTATCGCCCTTGCGGTAGTTCTGGATCGCGTCTTCGCCACGCTGGTCCCACGACAGGTCGGACAGGTGAACCATGCCGTCGATGTCGTTGTCGAGGCCGACGAACAGACCGAATTCGGTGATGTTCTTGACTTCGCCTTCGATGATCGCGCCCACGGGGTGGGTTTCGGCGAACACTTCCCACGGGTTGCGCTGGGTCTGCTTCAGGCCCAGGGAAACACGGCGCTTGGCGCTGTCGATTTCCAGAACCATGACGTCAACCTCTTGCGAGGTCGAAACGATCTTGCCGGGGTGGACGTTCTTCTTGGTCCAGCTCATTTCCGAGACGTGGACCAGGCCCTCGATGCCCGGCTCGAGCTCGACGAACGCACCATATTCGGTGATGTTGGTCACGCGGCCCGACAGCTTCGCGCCGACCGGATACTTGACGCCGGCACCATCCCACGGATCGCTCTCGAGCT